>DRQL01000325.1 GCA_011371465.1 Gammaproteobacteria bacterium
CAGGGCGCCGAACTGCACTTCGAGGTAGCGCCCCTCCGCATCCACGTCCGGCCAGCCCAGCCCCTCGATTACCCGGTCCGGCTTGCGCCGGCAGTAGATCGCCACGCCACTGTAGCCTTTCTTTTCCGCATCGTGGAAATACGCATGCCAGCCGCGCGGCCAATACACCCGGTCCTGCAGCTGGTGGACCTGCGCCCTGGTTTCCTGGATACAGACCACATCGGCGCGCTGCCGGCTCATCCAGCTGAAAAATCCCTTGCGGGCCGCGGCCCGGATGCCGTTCACATTCACGGTAATGATGCGCATGCGTTCTCCTGTGCAGCGAGGCTGTGTATGATACCCGAGCTTTCTGTCCGCAGCGGGAAACCCATGCAGTCCTACAAAAAAGAATTTCTGGAATTCGCCATCCAGGCCGGCGTGCTGCGCTTCGGCGAGTTCACCCTCAAATCCGGCCGCACCAGCCCCTACTTTTTCAACGCCGGGCTGTTTAACACCGGCCGGCACCTCGCCCGCCTCGGCCGTTTCTATGCGCAGGCCATCGTTGCGGCCGGCACCCGTTTTGACGTGCTGTTCGGCCCGGCCTACAAGGGCATCCCGCTCGCCGCCGCCACGGGTATCGCGCTGGCCGACCACCATGACCTGGATACTCCCTGGAGTTTCAACCGCAAGGAAGCCAAGGACCACGGCGAAGGCGGCAACCTGGTCGGGGCGCCGCTGCAGGGGGACATCCTGATCATCGACGACGTCATCACCGCCGGCACCGCCATTCGCGAATCGCTGGCCATCATCGACGCCGCCGGCGCCCGTGCAGCCGGCGTGGTGATCGCGCTCGACCGCCAGGAGCGCGGTCGCGGCGATCGCTCGGCCATCCAGGAGGTGGAACAGGACCTGGGCCTGGCGGTGACCAGCATCATCACGCTGCGGGAGCTGCAGGATTTCCTGGCGGACCGACCGGAGTACGCGGAGTCCCTGCAGGCCATTACCCGCTACCGGAAGCAATACGGAATATCGGCCTGAACCGCGGGCATGGACCGCCGGCCTGCGGAGCCCGGCGGTCAGCCAATCACCAGTTTCAGGCCAATCACCAGCGTAATCACCTCGAACGCCCGCTTGATCCAGCGGTTACCCTTTTTGATCGCCAGGTGCGCCCCGAAATATCCACCCAGCAAGGATCCGGCCAGTAAAACGGGTATCCAGTCCCAGCGGATATCGGCCAGCAGCCCCAGCGTGACGGCACCGGTACCGTTCCAGAACACACCTACCAGGATCAGGGTGAAGGCGACTGCCCGCCGGTAGTCCAGGCCAAACCAGCGCACCAGCCACATGGTCACAAACAGCCCGGTCCCCGAGGTCAGCGAGCCATTCAGCACGCCGATCCCGAACAGGCCCAGTCCTCCCGTCAGGAAACCACCGAAGTCACGGTGCCGAATGGTATTTTTCTGCCCCAGGCCGGGATTCAGCCAGGAGTACAGCCCCAGCCCCGCCGTCAGCACACCCAGGGCCATTTCCGCCACCCGCCCCGGGATATCGATAATCAGGTTGGCGCCCAGCACCACACCCGGCAGACCGGTTGCAAGTATAAATAATGCAAGGTTTTTTTCCAGGCCGCCTTCCCTCAAGTGGCGCACTGTCGCGCCGATACCCAAGGCAACACTGGCGACTTTGTGGGTAGCGAGCGCAACCACAAAGGGCAGGCCCAGGAAGATCAGCGCCGGCAACTGGATCAGGCCGGCACCGCCACCGGAAAAGGCGGAAAACAGGTTGGCCAGCAGGGAAATGATGAACAGCGCGAGCTGATCGAACCAGTCCACTATCCACTCACCGGAGCATGGAACAGAACATACATGAGCACAGATTTCCGTACCAGATTTTGCATGGCACTGCTACGCGGCAGCGTCCTCTGCCTGCCGTCCACCTATTCGCACGCCGGCAAACTTCTCAAGTGGGTCGATGACAACGGCCAGGTTCGTTATGGTGACCGCATCCCGCCTCAATATGCAAAGAAAAAACTCGAAACCCTGAGTGACCAGGGCATTGTGGTTGAAACCAAAGAAGCCGCCAAAACGCCCGAACAGCTGGCGGAAGAAAAACGTCAACAGGCGCTGATCAAGGAGAAGGAGCGCATCCGTATCGAGAAAGCGCGCCGCGACAGCATCCTGCTGGACACCTTTACCAACGAAGACGAGATGGTGATGACGCGTGACGGCAAAATAGAGGCCATCGAGGCGGTCATTCGCGTAACCAACAAACGTACTGAAAAAAACAAGCAGCGCCTTGCCGACCTGAAACTCCGGGCGGCCAACCTGGAGCGTTCCGGCAAGCCCGTGCCGAAAAAACTCCTGAAAAGCATCAACGACATGCGTAACCAGATCCAGTCCAACAACCGCTACGTTGCCAACCGCCTGGTGGAACAGCAGCGTATCCGGGACCAGTTCGAAGCCGATATCCACCGCTTCCGGGAACTGAAAGCCGCCCAGGCAAAACTGATGTCGGAATAACAGCGGCTGCTAGCCGCGAATCAGCGTACCCACCCCTTCATCGGTAAACAGCTCGATGAGTACCGCGTGCTCGACCCGCCCGTCGAGGATATGCGCACTGCGCACGCCCGATTTTACCGCCGACAGGGCACACTGTATTTTCGGCAGCATGCCGCCGTGCACCGTACCGTCGGCAATCAGCGCATCGACCTGGGCGGCGTCCAGACCGGTCAGCAGCCGGCCCTGCCGGTCGAGCAGCCCTTCGGTGTTGGTCAGCAGCATCAGCTTCTCGGCGCCCAGTACTTCGGCTACCCGTCCCGCCACCAGGTCGGCATTGATATTGTAGGAATGCCCGTCCTCGCCCACGCCAATGGGCGCAATCACGGGGATGAAGCCTCCCGCCACCACCATGTCGACGACCGATGCGTCGACACTGGCCACTTCACCCACGTGGCCGATATCAATGATCTCGGGCGCATCGAGTTCCGGTGAATTCCGGGAAATGGTCAGCTTGCGTGCGCGGATCAGGTCGCCGTCCTTGCCGGTCAGGCCCACGGCGCGCCCGCCGTGACTGGTAATGAGGCTGACGATATCCTTGTTCACTAGGCCGCCCAGCACCATTTCCACCACGTCCATGGTCTCGCTGTCCGTCACCCGCATGCCATCCACAAAACGGCTTTCCTTGCCGATCTGCTCCAGCACCCTGCCGATCTGCGGGCCGCCGCCGTGCACCACCACCGGGTTGATCCCGACCAGCCGCATCAGCACGATGTCGCGCGCGAAACCGCTTTTCAGGCGCTCGTCCACCATGGCATTGCCGCCGTACTTGACCACCACGGTCTTGTCGCGGAAACGCCGGATATAGGGTAGCGCTTCACCCAGAACCCGGGCGACTTCGGCTGCTTTTTCAGAACCGAGACTCATAATCAGAAGGGCAGGGACAGGCCCGGGTCCACCTGTAACAGGACCCGGCGGAATTCGTCCTGGATGGAGCTCAGCGCCAGCTCGTCGTCGGCCTCAAAACGCAGCACCAGGCAGGGGGTGGTATTGGAGGCGCGCACCAGCCCCCAGCCCCGTTCAAATTCCGCCCGCAGGCCGTCCACGGTCGCCACGCGCGCATTTTCAAAATGCGCGCTGTTGAGCAGTTTCTCCATGAAGCGCTTCGGTTCGCCTTCGGCCATCGGCACATTCAGTTCAGGCGTGCTCATGCTTTCCGGCAGGGTGGCGAACAGGTCGCTGGAATTGCTCTGCTGGTTGGCCAGGATCTCCAGCAGACGCGCGGCGGAATACAGGGCATCATCAAACCCGAACCAGCGTTCCTTGAAGAAGATATGGCCGCTCATCTCACCGGCCAGCAGGGCGCCGGTTTCTTTCATCTTGGCCTTGATAATGGAGTGCCCGGTCGCCCACATCAGCGGTTCACCGCCGTTACGGGCTACCACGTCGGCCACGTGACGCGAGCTCTTTACGTCGTAGATGATCTGGGCCCCCGGGTTGCGCGACAGCACGTCAATGGCCAGCAACATCAGCAGGCGGTCCGGCCAGATGATCTCGCCCTGCGAACTGATCACACCGAGGCGATCACCGTCCCCGTCGAAGGCAATACCCAGGTCCGCGCCCTGTTCCTGCACGGCATGAATCAGCGCGGCCAGGTTCTCGGTTTTTCCCGGGTCCGGGTGGTGATTGGGGAAGTTGCCGTCCACTTCGCAGAACAGTTCTACCACTTCGCAGCCCAGCGCCCGCAACAGTTGCGGCGCCACCACGCCGGCCACCCCGTTGCCGCAGTCCACCACTACCTTGATGGGCCGCACCAGCTGCACATCGGACTTGACCCGCTCGATATAGTCCGGCAACACATCCACTTCCTCGACGTTGCCTTCCCCGGTCAGCACGTCGCCGGACTCGATGCGTTTGCGCAAACTGTCGATCGCTTCGCTGGCCAGGGTCTCGCCGCCCAGGACAATCTTGAAGCCGTTGTAGTTTTTCGGGTTGTGACTGCCCGTTACCATGACGCCCGAACCGGAACCCAGGTACTGGGCGGCAAAATACAGCACCGGCGTCGGAACCAGGCCGACATCCTTTACATCCCGGCCCGTCTCTTTCAGGCCGCGCACCAGGGCCGCCGCAATATCGGGACTGGACAGGCGTCCGTCGCGCCCGACCACCACGGTCTGCTCGCCGCGGAAATAGGCTTCGCTGCCGATCGCCCGGCCGATATCGTAGGCCAGCTCGGTCGTCAGGGTCTCGCCGATAATCCCGCGGATATCGTAGGCACGGAAGATTTCCGCATCGAGCGAACTTTCCGTTACCTCGGTGCGGCTGATGTCCAGGGCGTTTTCATCGAACAACAGGTCCGCTTCGACCTCGTCCACCACTTCCCCGCCGGCGGCAGGGCTGCTAGCACTGCCCGCTTCCGAAACATCAGCGGCACCCTGCTGAGCACGCGCTACGCCCCGGCTCGCTGCCCGGACCATCAGTTCTATGGTGTCGTGCATCTCGGCAAGCTCATTGCTGTAGCCCGGTTTCACCCGGCCTTCGTTCATATCCTTGACGAGGGTGAGCAGGGTCGCCTGGTCACTGCGCAGCGCTGTTGCGAGTTTGCGGAACACAAACCAGACCAGCGCCGCCAGCAGCAGCGCCGCAACACCGCTGGCCAGGCCGGCCGTGGTCATCAATACCTGGCTGCCCAGCTGCGCCTGGTCCGGGGCCCAGTAGGCGATACGCCAGCGACTGCCCGCCACCGGCGCCAGGCTGTCCGGCGACCCGTTTTTGGCAGCGGCCACGCCGAAGCTCCCGATCACCAGTGGTGTACTGCCCACCACCTGCTGCAGCTCTGCGTAGCCGCTCGGTTCAGCGTGCCCCCAGAGCTTCTGCAAGTGTTGCACCGAAAAACTGACCATCAGATGGCCCACGATGCGCCGACCGGACGGATCGAGTACGCGCCGCACCAGGTTGATGTGCTGCTGGGGAGTGCCGGACATGTGCACCTCGACCGGGGGCGGCGTATCCTGGGTCTCCGAATGTTTCAGCATATCCAGCGCGGCATAGCTGATCGGCGGGCTGGCTTCCAGGTCCACTTCCTCGATACCGGGCGGCAACAGGCGCACCCGTACCGAGGAAGGAAACAGGTAGGCCAGCGATTCCGCTTTGGCATCCCGTTGTTGCTGCGTGCCGTCGATCAGCAGGCGCGCCAGTTGCGGATCCTTGCAGACCAGTTCCGCGGTCGCTGCCTGCCGGTCCACCCACTGCCGGTAACTGTTCGCAAACATGACCGCTGACAGGCTGGCCTGCTTCTGCTCCGCCGCCCGGAGTTCCAGCACCGTCTGCAGGTAGACGATCACCGGGGGTACCGCCACCAGCAGGATGCCCGCCAGTATCAGCAACAGCATCTGGCTGCGCAGGCTCAGGCGCCCCGGGGCCGGCGCTGCACGTTCTTTCGCCGGCCTGGTCCCGGCCTGTTTTTCCTTGCCCGAGCGGAAAGGTAGCTTCATCACGTTCCCTGAATTAATGGTCCTGACACGACTTCCTCAGGCGCGGCCGGTATGACCGAATCCGCCCGCCCCACGATCACTATCGACAAATTCCTCAACAACTTCAAAGCCGGCGCGCACGACGGGCACAAAAATCATCTGGGCAATGCGCTCACCCGGCTCGATGGTAAACGCACCGCAACCGCGGTTCCAGCAGGACACGAACAGCTGCCCCTGGTAGTCGGAATCGATCAGGCCGACCAGGTTGCCCAGCACGATGCCGTGCTTGTGTCCCAGGCCGGAGCGCGGCAACAGCATGGCGGCCAGGCCCGGATCGGCGATGTGTATTGCCAGGCCGGTAGGCAACAACTCGGTCTGCCCCGGTTCCAGCACCAGGGTCTCGTCCAGGCAGGCGCGCAGGTCCATGCCCGCCGATCCGTCGGTGGCGTAATCAGGCAGGGGAAATTCACGCCCGATGCGTGTGTCGAGTATCTTAAGCTGAATGCTTTGCATCGTCTGCAGGGGTCTCGTCCGTCGTCATGCTGTGGGAATAAAGGTCGGCAATCTGCTCGACCAGCTGTACCGCCAGGCGGCTCTTGGGTGCCCTGGCCAGGTGGCGCTCCCCGCCCTCCCAGACCAGTAACAGTTCGTTGTCATCAGTATCGAAACCCAGCCCGTCCCCCACCAGGTTGGCGGCAATCATCTCCACGCCCTTGTGCATGCGTTTTTTACGCGCGTGCAGTTCCAGCTGCTCGGTTTCGGCCGCAAAACCGACACACCAGGGGCGGTTTTCCAGCGCCGCGACCGTCGCCAGGATATCCGGGGCGGGTTCCAGCTGCAGCGTCCACTCGCCGGCCTGCTTCTTGATTTTCTGCGCCGCGGGCGCCACCGGCCGGTAATCCGCCACGGCAGCCGCCGCGATGAAAATGTCGCAGGCCGTGATGCGCGCCAGCACCGCGTCCAGCATTTCCTGGCCGGATTCCACCAGCACCCGTTCCACTCCTTCGGGCGCCGCCAGCGCTACCGGGCCGCTGACGAGTTCAACACGCGCCCCTGCGTCACGCGCGGCGCGGGCCACCGCATAGCCCATTTTCCCCGAACTGCGGTTGCCCAGGAAACGGACCGGGTCAACCGCCTCTCGCGTCGGTCCCGCGGTAATCACCAGTTTCAACCCGGCCAGGCGTCCGCTGGCAAAGGAATCCGACAGGGCCTGCAGCAACATTTCCGGCGCCTGCATGCGCCCCGGACCGACCTCACCACAGGCCTGTTCCCCCGTGTCCGGCCCACAAACCTGCACGCCGCGTCGCTGCAGGCAGGCCAGGTTGTCCCGCGTGGCGGCATGCCGCCACATCGCCTGGTTCATGGCCGGCGCCACCAGCAACGGCGCCTCGCTGGCCAGGCAGATCGCCGCCAGCAGGGTATCGGCGCGACCGTGCGCCAGGCACGCCAGGGTATCCGCACTCGCCGGCGCAACCAGGATGCGCTCCGCCCAGCGCGCCAGCTCGATATGATCCATGCCGGTGCGGTCATCGGACCAGTCACAGCGGACCACCTCGCCGCTCAGAGCCTGAAAGGTCCGGGCAGTGACAAATCCGCTCGCGGCAGGAGTCATTACCACGCGCACCAGCGCACCGGCCGCTCGCAGCAGGCGCACCAGTTCAGCGCTCTTGTAGGCAGCGATACCGCCACTGACGCCGAGCAGCACCCGTTTTCCGTCGAGCAGGTTCATGACGGGGCAGTGTACCAGAACCAACGCCCCCGAAAAGCACAGTCTTTACAAAGCACTGCCGGCATTCCATGATGCCTTCCGGGGGGCGGAGACAAGCCACCCGATCCTTCCGTCCACAGAGGGACGGATAGCGGACAACAAGGAGGTTATCCATGCCGATCAGCGACTGGCCGGCGGCCGAGCGGCCGCGTGAAAAACTGTTATCCCTCGGGCCCGCGGCCCTTTCCGACGCCGAGTTACTGGCCATCTTTCTGCGCACCGGTCTGCCCGGAATGAGCGCCGTCGAGCTGGCCAGGGAACTGGTACGGGAATACGGCGGGTTGCGCCCGCTGCTGCAGGCCGACCGGCCGCGCTTTTGCCGGACCCGCGGCCTGGGTAACGCCAAGTACGCCCAGCTGCAGGCGGTCCTCGAGCTGGGTCGCCGCCACCTGGGCGAAGACCTGGCGCGCCGTGACACGCTGAAAGACCCGAACGCCACGCGACGCTACCTCAAGTCACGACTGCGCGACTACCCCTACGAGGTATTTGCCTGCCTGTTCCTGGACAGCCGGCACCGGCTGATCTGCTACGAAGAGCTGTTCCGCGGCACCATTGACGGCGCCAGCGTGCACCCGCGGGAAGTGCTGCGCCGCGCCCTGCTGCACAATGCGGCGGCCGTGATCCTCGCCCACAATCACCCGTCGGGCATTGCCGAACCCAGCGACGCCGACCGTCGCATTACCCGGCGACTGAAAGAAGCGTTGGCGCTGGTCGACGTCCGGGTACTGGATCACGTCGTCATCGGCGACGGGGACTGTCTTTCGTTCGCGGAGCGGGGGATGCTGTAACTAATTGTAATTTATAGATATATAACCGCTTTCCAGGCCTTTTTACCGTGCCTCGAAGGTGCCCGCAGACGGTGGCCGTCTTGTCTACCGCCCCCCCGTCTGGTATAAAGCGCGGTTCTCGTTGTCCGCCCCGGGCGGGCCGTGCAAGATTCCAGAGGATTTGAGTAATGTCCAAAGTGTGTCAGGTGACCGGGAAACGCCCTGTAGCGGGTAACAATGTTTCCCACGCGCATAACAAAACCCGCCGCCGGTTCCTGCCGAACCTGCACTCCCACCGTTTCTGGGTAGCCTCGGAAAACCGCTGGGTGAAACTCCGCGTGTCCTCCAAGGGCATGCGTATCATCGACAAACAGGGTATCGATACGGTTCTGGCCGATATACGCGCCCGCGGCGAAAAGGTCTAGGGAGAGCGATCATGCGCGACAAAATCAAACTCGTATCCAGCGCCGGCACCGGTCATTTCTACACCACGACCAAGAACAAGCGCACTACGCCCGACAAGCTGGAAATGAAAAAGTACGACCCGGTGGTACGCAAACACGTGACCTACAAGGAAGCGAAAATCAAGTAATCCGCCGGCACGCTGAACACCGAACCGAAAGCCCGGCAAAACCGGGCTTTTTTTATGCGGGAACATCGCGGGGCGGCCATTGTCACACACGGCGCAGTGGTGTGGCGCACCATCGCACCGGCATCCCGCTTCACCGGCAACGGAATCTGTTAAACTGCAGGCCGGATGGCGCTCGACCGGGCGGGGACCCGGTTAGCGAAGTGACGCCGTCACCGGGAATACATACCGACATGATTGATGGCTGGAAAAACAACAAGGTCTGACGGGGCGAAAGAATCACCGGCCTGCGCACGAACATTCCGCAAGCGGCGGGGGCCCGCCGTGTCGCCGGTCATTCAGTTACCATTACAGGCAAACGCACCCGACTGATTCGGCAACTACCCGCACCAGGGAAACAACGGTAACAAGCAGTGAGTGACATCTTCATCGGCCGCCAGCCTATTTATGACCGCAAGCTGGGCGTATACGCCTACGAATTGCTGTTTCGGGCGGCGGACATGAATGCGGCCGCCATCACCGACGGCGACCAGGCCACTTCCGATGTCATCATCAATACCTTCCTGGAACTGGGCCTGGATAACATTGTCAGCAACCGCCTGGCGTTCATCAACCTGACGCGTTCCTTTTTTGTAAACGAACACTCCATTTCCCTGCCCAAGGACCGGGTGGTGCTGGAACTGCTGGAAGATATCGAGGCCGATGAGGATGTGGTCGCGGGGGTAAAGCGCCTCTCCGACCAGGGTTACACCATTGCCCTCGACGATTTCATCTACCACGAATCGCTCAAACCCCTGGTGAAACTCGCCCACATCATCAAAATCGACATCATGGCGCTGGAGCGGGACGAAGTCCGCAATCATGTCGAAGCGCTGCGCAGGTATTCGCTCAGCCTGCTGGCGGAAAAAGTGGAAACCCAGGATGAATTCGATTTCTGCATGGAACTGGGTTTCGACTACTTCCAGGGGTATTTCCTGGCCCAGCCCAAGGTCATCCGCGGCCAGCGCCTGCCCAACAACCGGCTCGCCATTCTGAAACTGCTCAGCCGCCTGCAGGATCCGGATATTACGCCACAGCAACTGGAAGACCTGATCGCACAGGACATCGCCTTCAGTTACCGGATCCTGCGCTATGTGAACTCGGCGGCCTTTGCGCTGCCGCGCAAGATCGAATCCATACAGCAGGCCGTCGTCATCCTCGGTCTGAAAAGCATCAAGTCCTGGACCACGCTGCTCGCCATGTCGCAGGTGGACAACAAGCCGGCGGAACTGGTGGTCACCGCCATGATCCGGGCAAAAATGGCCGAAGAACTGGCCAGGGCACTGCAGGCGGATAACCCGGAATCCTTTTTTACCGTTGGCCTGTTCTCGGCGCTGGATGCCCTCATGGACAACACCATGGAGGAAATACTCACCCAGTTGCCGCTGGCGGACCACATATCCGATGCCCTGTTACAGCGCAAGGGACTGCACGGCAAGGTATTGTCCATCGTGCTGGCCTACGAGCGCGGCCAGTGGGAACAGATTCAACCGGACGGGTTGAGCCGTTCCCAGATCAGGGATTGCTACCTGTCGGCCGTACGCTGGGCGGCCGGCATACGCCAGCAGCTCATCGAGGGATGAGTGGCGGCGGCTCGACACCGGCTTTATTGATCCAGATCAAGGAACGGGGCACAAGCCACGCGTAGAGTGGACTGCGGTTGGACTAGTGATGGGTTAGGAGCAGGGAGGTTAACTGCTCAATCTCCCTGCTCCGATACCTTTAATTATCATTGTCTTCCCTTCCCGTCCTTACCGCAGCGCCCATGGCGCTGCGGTTTTTTGTTGCGCATCGGGAACAGCTGGGAAACAATGGCCATAACACACTGACTGCCACTTCCATTGAACCATCCAGACCACACCCGCTCCCTGGCCGCTATTGACCTGGGCTCCAACAGTTTTCACATGATCGTCGGCCGGTTGCAGGACGGGCAGCTGCGTATTATCGACCGGCTGCGGGAACCGGTGCGGCTGGCTGCCGGGCTCGACGAGGAACAGCGACTGCATCCCGAAGTGGCTGAGCGCGCACTGGAATGCCTGCGCCGCTTCGGCCAGCGGGTACATGACCTGCAGCCCGGCAATATCCGTGCCGTGGGCACCAACACCCTGCGTATTGCCCAGACCGGCAGCGGTTTTATTGACCAGGCACAGGAAGCACTCGGGCATTCTATCGAAGTGATCTCCGGTATCGAGGAAGCACGCCTGGTGCACCTGGGTGTGGCGCACAGCCTGGCCGAACCGGGCGGCCAGCGGCTGGTTGTCGATATCGGCGGCGGCAGCACCGAGCTGATCATCGGCGAGGGCTACAGCCCGGTGTACCTGGAAAGCCTGTACATGGGCTGCGTGAACATGACGCAACGCTTCTTCCCGAAAGGCATGATCAGCAAAAAAGCCATGAAGGAAGCCATCCTGGCCGCGCGCCTGGAACTGGAGACCTGCAAGGCGATCCTGCGCAAGCTGGGCTGGTCCATGGCGGCCGGTTCTTCCGGCACCATCCGTACCGTGCGCGAAGTGGTGCTGGAGGCCGGCTGGAGCGAGAGCGGCATCAGTGCCGACTCGCTGAAACAGCTGCGCCAGGCCCTGATCGATACCGGCAAAGCCGGGATGATCGACTTTCCCGCCGTGAGTGAAGACCGCAAACCGGTCTTCGCGGCCGGCGTCGCCGTACTGAGCGCCGTGTTCCAGTCCCTGAAAATAGACCGCATGGTGTATTCATCCGGCGCACTGCGCGAAGGCCTGCTGTACGACCTGCTGGGACGCATCCAGCACCAGGATATCCGCGAAGCGACGGTACGCTCCCTCACCCAGCGGCACCACGTGGACATGGAACAGGCCGAGCGGGTGGAAAAAACCGCGGTGACGCTGGCTGAGCAGCTGGTCGACGCCTGGCAGCTGGAGCGCGAAGACATCGACCAGTGGCTGCACTGGGCCGCCCTGCTCCACGAGACCGGCCTGGTGATTGCGCACAACCAGTACCACAAGCACGGCGCTTACCTGGTCGAGTTCTCGGACCTGGCCGGCTTTTCGCTGCTCGACCAGCGTTTCCTGTCCACCCTGGTCCGCTGCCACCGCCGCAAGTTCCGCCGCCTGCTGGTGGAGGTGCTGCCGGCAGACCGCCAGCAGAAAGCCATTCGGCTCGCCATCCTGTTGCGCCTGGCCGTGCTCCTGCACCGCAATCGTTCCCGGACCGAAGACCCGCCCATCCAGGTTACGGCGGACAAACAATCGCTGCAGCTCGTCTTCCCGCCGGGCTGGCTGGAAGCACATCCACTGACCCTGGCCGACCTGGACCAGGAAAGAAAATATCTGAAACCGGTCTCCGTCAAACTGGAATACCGCTAGCCCGCCTTTCTCACCGGGTTCCGTAGCGAGGCGGTGACAGGTCGTGTGATGGCAGGCGTTCGCGACCGAGGGCCGCGCAGGCATAGTCGACACGATGTCGAGCAGCCCGACCGAGGGAACACCTGCCAGCGCGCGGCATGGCACTGCCGCAGCAGAAAGCTGGTGAGAAAGGCGGGCTAGCGTTCCATCAGGCTCCGCTGCGCGCTGCGCGGGCGCTGCTTGCCGGTCGGGGTGCGGCGCCGGTACTCACCGTCCTGCTGTAACACCCAGGCTTCACTGTTATCCGACAGGTACAGTTCCAGCCCGTCCCTGAGAATGCGCTGCCGGAGCTTTTTGTCCTCAACCGGGAAGGCGATCTCGACCCGCTGGAAGAAGTTGCGTCCCATCCAGTCCGCGCTGGACAGGTACAGCTCACTGTCACCGTCGTTGTGGAAATAGAACACCCGCGTGTGCTCCAGGAAACGGCCCACTACCGAACGCACGTGAATATTCTCCGACACCCCCGGCACCCCCGGTCGCAGGCAGCAGATACCGCGGATGATACAGTCGATCTTCACCCCGGCCTGCGACGCCCTGTACAACGCTTTGATCGCCTCCGGCTCGATCAGCGCATTGCACTTGACGATAATCCGGGCGCTCTTGCCGGCCCGCGCGTGCCCGGCCTCGCGCTCGATTTTTTCGATGATCTTTTTATGCAGGGTAAACGGCGACTGCAGCATTTTGGACAGTGCCTTGACCTTGCCCAGGCTGGTCAGCAGCTGGAACACCCGGCTGGCATCGCGCCCCAGCGCCGGGTTGCAGCTCAGCAGGCCGTAGTCCGTGTACAGCCGTGCCGTTCTTGCGTGGTAGTTACCGGTCCCCAGGTGCACGTAGTGGCGCAGCTTGCGGGATTCGCGGCGCGTTACCAGCAGCATCTTGGCGTGGGTCTTGTACCCGACCACCCCGTACACCACGTGCGCACCGGCTTCCTGCAGGCGGTTGGCCAGCTGGATATTGGCCTCCTCGTCGAAGCGCGCGCGCAATTCGATCACCACGGTGACCTCCTTGCCGGCGCGTGCCGCATCCACCAGCGAGTTGACAATGGCCGAATCCGGCCCGGTCCGGTACAGGGTCTGCTTGATAGCCAGCACCCGGTTATCGGACGCCGCCTGCTTCAGCAGGTCGATGACCGGCAGAAAAGAATCGAACGGGTGGTGCAGGAGAATGTCGCCCGCCTGTATGGATTCGAAAATACTCTGGTCGATGGCCAGCCCCTTGGGACGCCGCGGTGAAAACGGCGGGTATTTCAGGTCGGGCCGGTCGACCAGGTCATAGATCGCCAGCAAGCGGTTCAGGTTGACCGGGCCATTGTCCCGGTACAGGTCGTCCTGGTTGAGATGAAAGATATTCAGCAGGAAATCTTCCATGTCCGCCGAGCAGTTGTCCGCCACTTCGAGGCGCACCCCGTCCCCGTAGCGCCGCGACAGCAACTCGCCTTCCACCGCGTGCAACAGGTCATCGATTTCTTCCTCGTCGACGAACAGGTCACTGTTGCGGGTCACCCGGAACTGGTAGCAGCCGGTGACTTCCATACCGGAAAACAGGTCGCCCACGTGCGCGTGGATGATGGAAGACAGGAACACGAAGTCGTAGGGGCCGTCGCTGCATTCCTCCGGCAAGCGGATCAGGCGGGGCAGCGCCCGCGGCGCCTGTACTACGGCCGTACCACTGGAACGGCCGAAGGCATCCTTGCCTTCCAGCGTAACGATAAAATTCAGGCTTTTGTTCAGGATGCGCGGGAACGGGTGGGCCGGGTCCAGTCCCAGCGGGCTGAGCACCGGCGACAGCTCGTGGTTGAAGTAATCGGCCACCCAGGCTTCCTGCTGCTCGTTCCACTGCCCGCGCTTGAGAAAGCGGATATTCTCGCTTTCCAGCGCGGGGATCAGCTCCTCGTTCAGCACACGGTATTGCTCGTCCACCAGCCGGTGCGCCTCGGCGCTGATCTGGCTCATGACCTCCGCAGGCGAAAAGTTGTCCGGACCGGCCTGCACCGAGCCGGAAGCGATGCGCTGTTTCAGCCCCGATACACGGATTTCGAAAAACTCGTCCAGGTTGGTGCTGGCAATACACAGGAACTTGAGCCGCTCCAGCAGCGGCACATTCGGCTCGCGCGCCTGTTCCAGCACCCGCCGGTTGAACTGCAGCAGGCTCAGTTCGCGGTTGATATAGAGTTCCGGCTGGGAGAGATTGATACTGTCCATGATGGGTACTGTAGCGGACGCAACGCTGAAAAGATGACCGGTATTATTCCCGTTCCAGCAGCAGACATCCACTGGCGTGCCGGCGTACGCCCCAGCCGGGCGCGATCCAGGTGCTCGCCACGTCGTCGATCACCAGCAGCGGCCCGCGGTACGGCCGGTCGTAATCCAGGTCATGGCGTCTCCAGACGGGCACCGGCGCCTCGATACCCGCCAGCAGCGCCTGTTCAAACGGCCGACCCGATGGTGTACCGCCTTCATCCACCAACGACAATTCGCTGCCGCTGGCGGACAGGCCGACCCGCAGGTTCACCAGTTCCACGGCTGCATCCAGCCGGTGACCGAAACGCCGCTGGTGCGCCGCGTGGAAATCCTGCCCGGCCCGTGCGACGTCCCGGAACGGCACGTTCAGGGTAAAACTCTGGCCGCGGTAACGCAGGTCGAGACTGAATTCTGCCCGGATATCCGCGCGCGCCACACCTTCCGCCCGCAACTCGGCCTGCCCCTGTTCCTCCAGCTTGCGGAAACGCGCCCTGAGCCGGTCGTCGCGCTGGGCATCCAGCAGGCCGTTCAGGGTGTGTGACAACTGCCGTCCGCGGGGCGCCGCCAGCATGCCCAGCGCTGATAACACCCCGGCGTGCACAGGCACCAGTGCATGCCGCATGTCCAGCGCCTCGGCCAGCGCACAGACGTGCAATCCCCCCGCACCGCCAAACGCGGTCAGCGTGTACCCGGAGGGATCGACACCCCGCTGCACCGAAATCACCCGCAGGGCCTGCGCCATGTGTTCATTGGCCAGGTCGATAACCCCCCCCGCTGCCTGCTGGCGGGGCAGACCCATCCGCTCCGCCAGCCGTTCCAGCGCCTGTTCAGCGGCGCGGGTATCCAGCTGCAGCTTCCCGCCCAGGAACGCGGACGGGCGCAGGCGACCCAGTACCAGGTTGGCGTCGGTCACCGTCGCCAGCCGGCCGCCCTGGCCGTAACAGGCCGGCCCAGGGTCGGCGCCGGCCGATTCCGGGCCCACCGCCAGCATACCGCCCTCATCCACCCGCGCGATGGAACCGCCCCCGGCCCCGATGGTGTGCATGTCCACCATCGGCACCGCCACCGGATAGCGCCCGATACGTCCTTCCGAGGTCAGGCTTACCGCCCCGTCCAGCAGCGCAACGTCGGTGGAGGTGCCGCCCATATCAAAGGTCAGCAACTGCCGGCGTCCCAGCGTGGCGCCGATATGCAGCGCCCCCATCAGCCCCCCCGCCGGCCCCGACAACAGCAGGTTGACGGCGCGCCGGGCGGCCTGCTGCGCGGCGATAGTCCGCGCTGAACTCTGCATGACATGGACCGGCGCCGGTTGCACGGCCTGTTGCAGGCGCCGCACATAGCCCTCGACCCGCGGCCCGACCCAGGCATTCAGCCAGGTGGCGATACCGCGCTCGTATTCCCCCTGCTCGGGCAGGATATCGGAGGACCGGGAGATAAACAGCGTATCCGGAAGCCGCGCCTCGATCTGCCGCTCGAAGCGCTCGTCCAGGTACGAAAACAGCAGGTTGATCGCCACCGCCTGTGGCGCCAGCGCCTGCACACGTGCCGCCAGCGCGTCGAGTTCCTGCTCACCGAGCGGCTCGACCACCGATCCGTCCGCGCCCAGGCGGCCACCGGTCTCCAGGCATAAATCGGGGGGGACGGGCGGTGGAACGGCCCGCGGTTGCAGCTTATACAGCTCGCGGCGCGCCTGACGGCCAATGGTCAGCACATCGGCCAGACCGTAGTTGGTGATGTACAGGGTGCGCACGCCCTTGCCTTCCAGCACGGCGTTGGTGGCCACGGTCGAGCCGTGTACCAGGTGGTAGTTCCGCCCGTCCAGGCCCAGCTCCCGGATACCCTGTAAAATCGCCTGTTCGGGCGCCCCCGGCGTGGACAGCACCTTGTGTATCTTCAGGCGCTCGCCGTCGAACCAGACGAAATCAGTGAAAGTCCCGCCGGTATCGACGCCAAGCAGCATGCGGAGACAGGTTCCTAGCCGGCGACGATACAGTTGCGGCCGGCATCCTTGGCCGCGTACATGGCCTGGTCAGCACGTTTCAGCAGGGACTGGCTGTCATCGTCCTTCTCGCACATGGCGAGCCCCTGGCTGATGGTGATCTCGACCTGCTGGCTGGCGGTGCGCACCGGCTGCGAACCGATATGCTGGCGAACACGTTCGGCAATCTGCCGCGCGGTGTGCAGCGACGTGTTTTCCAGCAGGATGACGAACTCCTCGCCGCCATAGCGGCCGACCAGGTCGAACTCACGCAACGCCGCCTTGATGCGCGCCGCCACCTCGGCAAGCACCTGGTCGCCCACCAGGTGCCCCTGGGTATCGTTGACGACCTTGAAATGATCCAGGTCCGCCATGATGACCGCCAGCGGCTGCCCGGTTTTCCGGCAATGGGCAATCGCGCCCTCCAGCTCGCGCAACAGGCTGGTGCGGCTGGAGACACCGGTCAGCGCATCCTGCTCAAGCTGGGAGCGCAGGATGTTCTGCTCCAGCTTGAGGTGCTTGACGGAACGGTCCAGCGCCTGGATCTGCGAACGGTGGTAGACCTCGGTGGCCAGCGCAATGTCCAGGGTGGTCAGCTTCAGGACCAGCCGCGTCAGGGTGTCCCGCTGCGCGTCGTCGCTGACCTGGTCCATCAGCCACTCCAGGATCAGGCACTGCAACAACCCGAAGGACTCCAGGTACAGGCTGAGCGGCACGCCTACCCGCGCGTGCGCCACCCCGACCCGCGCCCGGCTCTCGAAATAGCGCGCATCGCTGAAACGGACGCCGAACTCACTCAGGTAGTCGACCTGCCGGCTCTTCAGGTGGCCCAGGTCAAAACTGGCCAGCAACTCGGCGGCCTGCGCGTTGCGCAACAGCTGGGTGTAAAAACGGTCAATGATCTGTTCGGAGGCTGCGCGCGTGAGCAGGCGGTCGTGCAACAGGCGCACATCGTCGCGCGTGTGGTCATCCAGGCCGATCAGGATCAACTGCGCCTCGCGCCACCCGGCATCGAATCCAAATTGTTCGCACAAGGGCGTGGCGGGCTTTCCGGCGGCCATAGGGCTATCCAAATCCGCGGTGCTTTCGGTTATGCTTGCACGCCATTCAGGCCCTGCAAGACATTCTGGCATTTAATCATAAAGTATATGGATACCAAAATCCTGATCAGCGTCGAACAGCTCTACCGTTACTATGGGCACACGCCGGCGGTAGAAGGCATCAGCTTCGAACTGGCACAGGGCGAGGTACTGGGATTCCTGGGACCGAACGGCGCCGGCAAGTCCACCACCATGCAGATCATCACCGGCAACCTGGCGCCCGGCTCCGGCCGCGTGCGCATCAATGGCATCGACCTGCTCGATGAACCCCGGCGCGCCAAGGCCGAAATCGGCTACCTGCCCGAACAACCGCCGGTGTACCGCGACCTGACCGTGGACGAATACCTGGCCTATTGCGCCAGCCTGCACCGTATCCGCAAGCACAAGCGCAGCCAGGCGCTGAACCACGCCAAGGAACGCTGTGGCCTGGGAGCGGTGGGCCGGCGCCTGATCGGCAACCTGTCCAAGGGTTTCCAGCAGCGGGTGGGGATTGCGCAGGCCATCCTGCACAGCCCGCCGGTGGTCATCCTGGACGAACCCACCGTGGGTCTGGACCCCAACCAGATCCGCGAGATTCGCGCCCTGATCCGCGAACTGGGTGAAAACCACGGCATTATCCTCTCCACGCACATCCTGCCGGAAGTGCAGGCCACCTGCTCGCGGGTGCAGATCATTCACCGCGGCAAGCTGGTATTCAGCGAGTCCATGCAGGCCCTGGAACAGCGGCTGGGCAGCCACGCACTGCTGCTGGAAACCCGCAACGCGCTGGATGCGGATGCACTGGAGCAGGTGGACGGGGTAAGCAGCGTGGAACTGCTGGACAGCCGGCGCGCGCGCCTGCGCTTTGGCGAGGACAACCCGGCCGAAGCGGTCGCGGCCTGCGTCGCCGAACGGGGCTGGGGCCTGCTGGAACTGGCGCTCGACCGGCAGACGCTGGAACAGGTATTCGTCGACCTGACCTGCAGTGACGCCCCGGCCTCGAACGGAGTGGCTGCCTGATGATCTTCACCATTGCCCTGCGCGAACTCAAGAACCTGTTCCTGTCGCCGCTGGCCTGGGCCATCATGGCGGTGCTGCAACTGATCGTGGCCTACCTGTTCCTGATCCAGCTGGACACCTTCATGCTGCTGGAACCGCGCCTGGCCGGTGTCGAAGGCGCCCCGGGCGTGACCGATATCGTGGTCGCGCCGCTGCTGCAGACCACCGGCTTCCTGCTGTTGCTGATCTCGCCCGCCATCACCATGCGCGTATTCAGCGACGAACGGCGCAACCGCACCCTGAGCCTGCTGCTGTCCGCGCCGGTCACCATGACCGACATCGTGCTCGGCAAATTCCTCGGCGTGACCTTCTTTTTCCTGCTGCTGCTGGCCATGCTGATCGCCATGCCCCTGTCGCTGTATGCCGGCACTACCCTGGACGCCGGCAAACTGGCCGCCGGGGTGCTGGGCCTGTCACTGGTGCTGTCCTCCTTTGCGGCCATCGGCGTATTCCTGTCCTCGCTGACCGAACAGCCCGTGGTCGCCGCCATCAGCACCCTGGGCCTGCTGATCCTGCTGTGGATCATCGACTGGAGCAGCAGCCAGGAGCAGGTCTCCACCCTGTTCCAGTACCTGTCACTGAAATCGCACCTCGAACCCTTCCTCAAGGGCCTGTTCAGCACCGCCGACGTGGGCTACTACCTGATCCTGATCACCACCTTCCTGGTCCTGAGCGTCCGGCGCCTCGACCAGCAGCGACTGACGGGGTGACGGTATGCAGGTAACGCGTTCCTCCCGACGTCAGCTGCAACTCCAGAACCTGTTCTTCCTGATCGGCCTGCTGGTGTTCATGGGTCTGCTGGCCACGCTGAGCCTGCGCTACGTCTACGAAGCCGACTGGACCAGCAGCGGCCGCAATACACTCTCGGTCGACAGCCGCCAGCTGCTGGATGAAATGCCCGGCGTCATCCACGTCACCGCGTTTGCAACGGACAACACCATGGTGCGCTCAGCCATCAAGGACCTGGTAGCGCGGTACCAGCGCTACAAACCGGATGTCGAACTGCAGTTCGTCAACCCCGATGCCGAACCGGAGCGCGTGCGCGAACTCGGCATCAGCATGGACGGCGAACTGCTGCTGGCCTACCAGGGGCGCAGTGAAAAACTGCAGTCACTCTCCGAACAGAGCCTGACCAACGCACTGCTGCGTATCGCCCGCCAGCAACAGCGCAAGGTGGTGTTCCTGGCCGGCCACGGTGAACGTGACCCGCACGGACAGGCCAACCATGACTACGGCAGCTTCGGCGCCCTGCTGGAAAAAAAGGGGATCAAACTCGAACAGCTTACCCTCGCCGAGACCCCGGAAATCCCCGCCGACACCAACCTGCTGGTCATCGCCGACCCGCGCACCCCGCTGCTCACCGGCGAAATACAGATCATCCACCGCTACCTGCAGGATGGCGGCAACCTGCTGTGGCTGGCCGAGCCCGACAGCACCGCCACGCTGGACCCGCTGGCCGAAGCCCTGGGCGTGGAGTTTCTGCCGGGCACCGTCGTGGACGCTACTACCCAGTTGTTCGGCATCGACAACCCCGCTTTTGCCCTGATTACCAGCTACCCCATGCACCCCGTCACCCGCGAGCTGGGCAGCCTGACGCTGTTCCCGCAGGCAACAGCGCTGGAAGTTTCCGCACCTGAGGGCTGGCAGGCCGAGCCCCTGCTGACCACGCTGGATCGCGCCTGGACGGAAATCGGCCCGATCAGCGGCACCATCCGCTTCGACGAAGACAGCGACGAACGCATGGGACCGCTGGACATTGGCTACGTGTTCACCCGTGAAGTAAAAAAGGACGACGCGGACGAAGAGTCCGGCAACGAACAGCGCGTGGTGGTCATCGGCGACAGTGACTTCCTGTCCAACACCTACCTCGGAAACGGCGGCAACATCGATCTCGGCCTCAGCCTGTTCAACTGGCTGAACCACGATGACCGCTTCATCACCATCACCGCCCGCACCGCCGGCGATACCCACCTGGAACTCAGCAAGACCGCACAGATGCTGATCGGTTTTGGCTTCCTGTTCGGCCTGCCGCTGCTGCTGCTCGGCACCGGGGTGAACATCTGGTGGCGGCGGCGCAACCGCTGATACCACATGAAATCGCGCTGGATCGTCAATCTCCTGCTGCTGGTGGCTATTGTCATCCTGGGACTGGTGACCTATTACCAGCCCGGGGTGGAACAACCGGCGGAACGCGCCGCCATCACCCCCCTGAAAAAAGCCCAGGTGCACCGTATCCATATCAACCGGCCGATCCGCGATGACCTGGTGCTGGTGAAAAGTGATAACGGCAACTGGCAGATAGAACACACGCCCCGCCTGCCCGCCGACCGGCTGCAGATGAACGCGCTGTTACGCCTGGCCGAACAGCCCGCCGTGCGCAGCTACCCCGCCAGCGAACTGGAACTGGACCAGCTGCAGCTCGACCCGCCCTACGCCACGGTCATCCTCAACGATACCGCGGTCGAGTTCGGCAATCTGGAACCCATCGAAGGCTTACGTTACGTGCGCGTGGCGGACCAGGTACACCTCATCCCCGACAACTACCTGCAACTCATCGAACTGAGCTATACCCAGTTTGTACGCCGCGCCCTGTTTGCCAAAGGCGCCCGCATCGACGCCATCCGTCTGCCCGGCCTGTCGCTTCGCAAGGAGGACGGCAAATGGGCAATCGACCCGGAGCAGGACGTCTCCGCCGACGACCTGCAGGCCTTTGTAGAACGCTGGCAGAATGCCAGCAGCATCAACACCCGTGCGGCCGACCCACTCGACAACCCTGAGATCATCAACATCACGCTGGCCAACCATGCGGGTGAGATTGAATTTGCCATTGCCGCGCGCAAACCGGAACTGATCCTGGTGCGCAGAGATCTGGGCATTCAATACCGCATGGGGGACACGGCCGACAGCCTGCTGGCACTGGTACCGCCTGCGGCAAAAGAAGCAGAGTAATCCGGCCCGACCGGAACCGCGATGCCGGAACTGCCTGAAGTCGAAACCACTCGCCGCGGCATCGAGCCCCACCTGTGCGGCCGCACCATACACAGGCTCATCGTGCGCCAGCCGCGCCTGCGCTGGCCGGTCGCCACCACCCTGGCGAAAACCCTGCAGCAGTGCGAGATCCGGCAAGTCTCCCGCCGCGCCAAGTACCTGCTGATCGGCACAGACCGGGGCACACTCCTCATTCATCTCGGCATGTCCGGCAGCCTGCGCATCCTCACTGGCCAGGCCGCACCGGGCAAACACGACCACATCGACCTGTTGCTCAATAACGGTGTCACGTTGCGTTACACCGACCCGAGACGCTTCGGCGCCTGGCTGTGGACCACCGGGCGCAGCGCATCTCACCCCCTGCTGCGCAAACTGGGACCGGAACCCCTCGGCGACGACTTCAACACGGATTACTTCTACAACCGCTCGCGCGGACGCACACTGGCGATCAAATCCTTCCTGATGGACAGCCACACAGTAGTCGGCGTCGGCAACATCTACGCCAGCGAAGCCCTGTTCCGTGCCGGCATCCACCCCGCACGCGCCGCCGGGCGCATCAGCCGGCAACGCTATGCAGGACTGGTCGAGGCAGTAAAGCAGGTACTGGCCGAGGCCATCCACCAGGGCGGCACCACCCTGCGCGATTTCAGCAACGGCGAAGGCAAACCCGGCTACTTCCAGCAGTCACTGAACGTCTATGCCCGGACCGGCGAGCCCTGCCCATCCTGCTCAACCCCCATACGCGAAACCCGTACCGGCCAGCGCTCGACCTTTTACTGCCCGCATTGCCAGCACTGAAGCGCGGGGGAATTTGGGGTCAGAGTAGAATGGCTTTTACTTAAGACGCTTTGTCGGATTACGCTGCGCTAATCCGACCTACCAGGTAAGGCCAGCACCCATGTTACGTAGGTTGGGTTAGCGCGGGGAATTTGGGGTCAGAGCGCGGAATTTGGGGTCAGGAATTTGGGGTCAGAGTAAAAACTCCATTTGTGGATCGCGGGAAAAGGGGTCGGCAACAAACAAGAATAATTCCATGTAGGGCTGCCTCAAATAAGCAGCAAATCTTGGACGGCCCGGCCACGCGGCGTATAAAATGCTCCAAAACAGGTTAAGCCAGCCGGCACAGGACGTACCGGTACAAACAGGTATGGAGGATGATTTCAATGGCGATGTGCGGAGATCGCTGTTTTCGTCGGGGGTTCAGTCTGTTGATAGCGCTGTGGGCCTGCGTGGCACAGGCCTACAACCCCTGGTCGTGGCGGACCAGCCTGTTTCCTGGACAGATCTTTTCCTCCCAGGCGGAGGCCGTGGCGGCGATGCAGTCGTATGATGAGCCTTCGGCGCTGCTCACTGTGCCCACTCCCATCGGGCAGTCACCGCAGTCGGAGATCTATCGTTACAAGGCCAGGCCCCGCAAGCCCGAGATACTCAGTGACTGGCGATTCGACCTGGGGAATCTCAATATCTTTTACAACTCGGAACAGTCAGCGATCGACCAGCTGCGCGTGCTGTTTACCACCTGCAAGCCACCGGACATTACGCCCGCGACGGACTGGATGTACAACTCAAACTTCCTGGGTATTAAAACGCAGGGGTACAGGCGGTTCAATATCGATGGCTTTGTATTTAATGGCAGTACCAGTGACCCGCAATGCGACCCTGCATCACGCACGACGTATGACATCGTGCGTCGCCGGGATGTTGCGTGCCCTGATCTGTACATTAGGGATGGTGTACGAAAACAGTGCATATTACCGATCAGTCACGACATTTCCGGCAGTCCCCTGGTGTGCGGCGGCGCCGAAGGCAACCCCTGTGACCCGTCCACCGGCAACAAGTACCAGGTCGACACCGATTACGCCCAGGGCGGACTGACCTTCCGGCGCAGCTACCATTCCCTGGTGGAAACCACCGATGCCGGGATCGGCCGCCACTGGTTCCACACCTATGCGGCCCGCCTGGTGCTGGAGCCGGACGGCGTGATCGCCAAAGGGCTGATCCGGCCCAACGGCTTCCATGAACCGCTGGGGGAGCTGGTGTTCGGGCAGGCCTATGGTTCCACCACCGGTTCCGGCCTGGAGCTCCACAAACAGGGCACGCAGTGGGTACTGCACACCCCCACGGGCCGGGAGATATACGGCGCCGGCGGCCGCCTGTTGCAACTGGAAACGGACGGCGGCCGCCAGACCCGGCTGGCTTATGACGACCAGGGACGCCTGGCCGGCGTCACGGACGCCTTCGGGCAGGCCCTCACTTTTACCTATGACCCGGCCACCGGCAACCTGGCTACCCTCACTACCCCGGCCGGGGTGATCCAGTATCACTACGATACCGGTAACCGCCTGGCGCAGGTCGATCACGCCGACGGCACGCTGCGCATCTACCACTACGAAGACAACCGTTTTCCGAATGCCCTCACTGGCATCACGGATGAACGCGGTATTCGCTATTCAACCTTTGGCTATGACGACCTCGGACGCGCCATCCTGACCACCCACCCCGGCAATGCCGGCTTCCGGTCTTTCAGCTACCAGCCTGCCAGCACGATCGTCACCGACGGGGAAGGCGACACCAGAACCTACCAGTACACCAACGACACGCGTTTCCGCAAGGTCGCGGCCATCACCGAAGGCGGGGCAACCCAGGCATTTACCTACGATGACAGTGCCTTGCGCACCCCGGACACCACCACTGACCGCAACGGCGCGCAGACCCGCTACGCCTACACCGGCGTACAGCGCACTCGTCGGACAGACGCACTGGGCACCCCCGAGCAGCGCCACACCGACTACACCTACGACCCACGCTTTTACCACAAGATCACCACCATCACCGAACCCTCGGTGTTCGCCCTGGACCCCACCGTACCCTGTACGGTCGGGACCGACTGCAAGGTCACCACCTACACCTACGACGACTTCGGCAACCGCACCTCCGAGACGATCACCGGCTTCACCCCCGATGGCACCCCGGTCAGCCGCACCACCACCTGGCAGTACAACGGTC
>DRQL01000326.1 GCA_011371465.1 Gammaproteobacteria bacterium
ACCGCCACATGTGGAAATTCATCGAGGAAGGTGACGAGGAGGAAGCGTTCGAGGACGACCGCGATGTGCCGATGGAGGAAGTCGAGACCGAAGGCTTGCCGCCGCGTCACTATCCCGAGTGGGACTACAACACCAAAACCTTTCGTCCCGACTGGGTGAGTGTCTACGAAGTCCTGCATCCACAGGGTAACCCTGCTGACATCGACAAACTGCTGCGCAAACACAGTGCGCTGGCAAAACGCCTCAAGCAGATGCTGGAGATGCTGAAACCCCAGAACCTGGTGCGCATCCGTTACCAGGAAGAAGGCAGCGAGCTGGACCTGGACGTTGCGATTCGTTCGCTGATTGACTATAAATGCGGTGCCGAGCCGGATCCGCGCATCAATATGAGCCACCGTCACGACAGCCGCGACCTGGCGGTTACCCTGTTGCTGGATCTTTCCGAGTCCGTCAACGAGATACCGGACGGCTGTGAGCAGAGTATCCTGGAACTCAGCCAGGAAGCCGTTTCCCTGCTGGCCTGGGCGATCGAAAAACTGGGAGATTCCTTTGCCATTGCCGGCTTTCATTCCAACACCCGGCATGATGTCCGCTTCCTGCACTTCAAGGGATTCCGCGAGCACTGGGGAGACGAGGTAAAGGGACGGCTGGCAGCGATGGATGCCGCCTACTCCACCCGCATGGGGGCCGCCATGCGGCATGCGGCACACTACCTGGAAGCACAACAGGCCGACAAGAAACTGATGCTGATCCTGACCGACGGCGAACCGGCCGATGTCGACACCAGTGACGACCGCCTGTTGATCGAGGACGCGCACAAGGCCGTGCAGGAGCTGGACCAGAAGGGCATCTATACGCACTGTATATCGCTCGATCCACGCGCCGACGAGTACGTTAGTGACATCTTCGGGAAAAGTTACACCGTCATTGACCGGGTCGAACGGTTGCCTGAAAAACTGCCGCAACTGTTCATGGCGCTGACCAGGTAGACCGGTGGCGGGCACCCTCGTTGATTTTATCCGCCACGGCGAACCGGTCGGCGGGCGTCGTTTTCGCGGGCATGGTGTGGATGACCCCTTAAGCGATACCGGCTGGCAACAGATGTGGGATGCCGTAGGCGATAACGTGCCCTGGTCGCAGCTGGTCTCTTCACCCATGCAGCGCTGTCACGCGTTCGCGGTAGCGCTGCAGGAGCGTTACGGGTTGCCGGTGGAGGTTGACACGCGCTTCCGTGAAGTCGGTCTGGGTGACTGGGAAGGCCTCAGCGCCGAACAGATCATGGCGCGTGACGAAGCGGAATACCGGGCTTTCTACCGGGATCCGCAGCGCAACCGGCCGCGCGGTTCCGAGTCACTGGAGTCGTTCGGCGCGCGCGTTGCCGAGGCGCTCGAGTCTGTTTTCAGCGAGTACCGGGGCAGCCACGTGCTGGTCATCGCGCATGCCGGTGTGATCCGTGCGGCACTGGGGTACGTGCTGTGCTCTGAACCGGCCTCCTGGTATCGTGCACGCATCGACAACGCGGCATTCACGCGTTTTCTGTGCGGCCGCTATGGCCGCAAGCTGGAGTTTCATAACCGGCCACGCCTGCCAGAAGGCAGCGCGTAACCGGGCAAACCCTCTTTTCCGACAGATTGACATGCAGCTGAGCTGACAATATTGCAGGGGCAAGACCTGTGATGCGCAGCAGGCATCGCTGAACCTGTGTCCACGTAAAGCCTCTCGGCCTGACTGCAGGTCTGGGTTATACTTTACCGCAACGTCGTTTCCTGCGCATATCCACGATGGATACGTTGTGTTCAGGCGTCGCAGATTCTGGTGGTTCGTTCCTGGAATGAGAATGCTAACCAGGGTCCAGCAGGCATTGTCTTTTCAGGTTATCGAAATTCAGGAGGGTTCCCGTGGCTGATATAGTAATTATTGGTGCCGGTACAGGTGGTATGCCGTGCGCATACGAAATGCGCGAAGCGCTGGGTAAAGAGCATACCATCACTATGATCAACGCCAGTGAGTCTTTCCAGTTTGTACCGTCCAATCCCTGGGTGGCCGTTGGCTGGCGCACCGCCAAAGACACTACCCTGCCCATACGCCCCTACCTGGAAAAGAAGGGTATCCAGTTTATTGCGGATACGGTTACCGCGATCGATGCAAAGGCAAACAGCCTGACGCTCGCCGGTGGCACCACGGTGGATTACGATTACCTGGTGATTACCACGGGGCCAAAGCTGGCCTTCGAGGAAGTGGAAGGTTCCGGTCCTGATGGCCATACGCTGTCTGTGTGTACCATCGGGCACGCAGAACGCGCCTGGGACGCGTACCAGGAATTCGTGAAAAACCCCGGTCCGATCGTGGTGGGCGCCATGCCTTTCGCCAGCTGCTTTGGTCCGGCCTACGAGTTTGCGTTTATCCTCGACACCGATCTTTGCAAACGCGGTATCCGCGACAAGGTGCCGATGACCTTCGTGACTTCCGAGCCCTATATCGGGCACCTGGGTCTCGGCGGTGTGGGAGATTCCCGCGGCATGCTGGAGTCTGAACTGCGCAGCCGTCATATCAAGTGGGTGACCAATGCAAAAGTATCCCGGGTCGAAGCCGGCAAGATGATCTTTGATGAACTGAACGATGAGGGCGAAGTAAAGAAAGCGCACGAACTCGAATTCAGTTACTCCATGATGTTGCCGGCCATCAAGGGTGTGGACGCCGTGGCGAACGTGGAAGGGCTGTGTAACCCGCGCGGTTTCGTCATCATCGATGACAACCAGCGCAACCCGACCTACCCCAATATCTATTCCGCCGGTGTTTGTGTGGCCATCCCGCCGGTGGAGGCGACACCGGTACCGAGCGGCGCACCAAAAACCGGTTACATGATCGAAACCATGGTGACGGCGCTGGTGCAGAATATAAAACAGGAGCTGTCCGGACAGCAGCCGACCCACACGGGAACCTGGAACGCGATCTGTCTCGCGGATATGGGCGATACCGGTGCAGCGTTTGTGGCCTGTCCGCAGATTCCGCCGCGTAACGTAAGCTGGTTCAAAAAAGGCAAGTGGGTGCACCTGGCCAAGATTGCCTTTGAAAAATATTTTATCCGCAAAATGAAAAAGGGCACCTCCGAACCGATTTACGAAAAATACATACTGAAGGCGCTGAAAATCGAAAAGCTCAAGTAACCGGGGCAGGAGTCAGGCTGCTGGCTGGTGGTGAGGTTAAGGAGTAGAATAAGAACATCTTATCCTTTTTAGGGAGTTCATAAGGTTCAGGCCTATGAATCTCACTCTTCGCCAGCTGACCATTTTCGAGGCCGTGGCGCGGCACCTGAGCTTCACCCGCGCCGCCAGTGAACTGCACCTCACCCAGCCGGCCGTTTCCATGCAGGTCCGGCAGCTGGAAGAGGGGGCGGGCCTGCCCCTGTTCGAGCAGGTGGGCAAACGGATTTTTCTCACCGAGGCGGGACAGGAGATGGAGCGGTATGCGCGCTCCATCCTGGGCACCCTGGAAGAGGCCAGCCTGGTTTTCGATGAAATGCGGGGGCTGGAGCGGGGCCGCTTGCATATTGCCGTTGCCAGTACCGCCAACTATTTCGTTCCACAGCTGCTGGCGGAGTTCTGCCGCCGTTACCCCGGGGTCCAGGTCAGCCTGGACGTCACCAACCGGGAAGGTCTGCTGCATGCCCTGTCCGACAATGACACCGACCTGGTGGTGATGGGCAAGCCGCCGGACGACATGGACCTGGTGGCAACCATCTTCATGGAGAACCCGCTGGTGGCGATTGCGCCACCTGCACATCCGCTGTCCGGTCAGGCCAGGATCCCGCTGGAACGGTTGCAGCAGGAAACCTTCCTGGTGCGCGAAAAAGGTTCCGGTACACGTTCGGCCACGGAACGGTTTTTTGTCGAGCGCGGCCTGTCGCTGTCATCGACCATGGAGATGAGCAGTTCCGAGGCCATCAAGCAGGGTGTCGAGGCCGGCCTGGGCCTGGGCCTGTTGTCCCTGCACACACTGGAGATGGAGCTGGAACTGAAGCGGCTGGTGATCCTGGACGTGGTCGAACTTCCTATTGTGCGTAACTGGTACATCATGCACCGCAACGGTAAACGCCTGTCAGCAGTGGCACAGGGTTTCCGGGCCTTCGTGTGCGAGGAGTCGGCGCAGATGCTGAATCTGCCGACGCTCCAGCGTTTGCAGGAAAGCATCCCCGCAGGTTAGCGCGAATTCCCGCAGGAGCGCCGGCCTTCGGCGCAATTATTCCGGCTTAACGTTGCGCTGTCAGGACTGTTGTCCGGGGACAAGCACCGCGCGGACTTCCTGTGCGAGGCTTTGTGCTGCGGACGGGTCTTTTGCCAGGCAGTTATAGTGTCCCATCTTGCGGCCGGGCCGCGCCTGGTGTTTCCCGTACAGGTGCAGTTTCACCTCCGGGTGCGCGAACAGCCGCTCCCAGCAGGGCGTACCCTGCTCCCACAGGTCGCCGAGCAGGTTCACCATCACTACCGGGGACAACAGTTCAGTGGAACCCGGTGGCAGTCCGCACAGGCTGCGTACCTGTTGTTCGAACTGGGATGTGAGTGCGGCATCCAGTGTGTAGTGTCCGCTGTTATGCGGGCGCGGTGCCATTTCGTTGATCAGCAGCTGCCCGTCCCGGCTCAGGAAAAATTCAACCGCCAGCACCCCGCAGTACTGCATGGCCTCAGCGAGCCTGACGGCCATGGCTTCGGCCTGCACCTTCGTTTCCGGGCTGATGCCTGCGGGTACGCAGGTGGTATCCAGTATGCCATTGACATGCACATTCTCGCCCGGCGGGTAGATCGCGATATCACCCCGGACGCTGCGCGCCAGGATCACCGAGAATTCCCTCGCCAGGTCGACACGTTCCTCCAGGACACAGGGTGCTTGCTGCAGTTGCAGAAAACCCTGCTCGGCGTCTGACCGGCTGTTGACGGCAAACTGGCCTTTGCCGTCGTAACCGAGCTGCGCGGTTTTCAGCAGCGCCGGCATGCGCAGTCCGTCGCAGGCCGGTTGCAGGTCGCCGCTGGCCTGGATGGCAAAGAACGGTGCGGTTGCCAGCCCCTGTTCCCGGATAAAGGTTTTTTCGAGGATGCGGTCGCGGGCAATGGCCACCGCGCGCGAACCCGGCCGGACCCGGGTGTGTGCTTCCAGGAATTCCAGCGTCTCGGCCGGTACATTTTCAAACTCGGTGGTGACGGCCGCGCAGTGTTCGGCCATGTCCTCCAGTACGGCGTGGTCGGTGTAGCCGGCCTGCAGGTGTCGGTCGGCGATTGCACCGGCCGGGCTGTCGGGGTCCGGGTCGAGCACCCATACCCGGTAACCCATGCTGTGCGCCGCCATACAGAACATGCGCCCGAGCTGGCCGCCACCCAGCACACCGAGGGTGGAGTCGGGGAAAATCACGGTTGCGGGGGCAGTTCCATGTGCAGCGCTATGTCGGTCTGCGCGGAGCGGAAGTCATCGAGTCGCGCTGCCAGACCGGTATCTTCGCTCGCCAGCAGGCTGACCGCAAACAGGGCTGCATTGGCCGCGCCCGCCGTGCCGATGGCAAAGGTGGCGACCGGCACGCCTTTGGGCATCTGCACGATGGAGAGCAGGGAATCCATGCCCTGGAGGTGACGCGAGGGAACCGGGACGCCCAGCACCGGCAGGGTGGTCTTGGCCGCCAGCATGCCCGGCAGGTGGGCCGCGCCACCCGCCCCGGCGATGATGCAGGCCAGGCCGCGCTGCCGCGCACTGGCCGCGTATTCGAACAGCAGGTCGGGTGTCCGGTGGGCCGATACCACGCGTGCCTCGAACTCCACCCCGAAGTGTTCCAGCTGTTGCGCGGCCGCCTGCATGACCTCCCAGTCGCTGTTGCTGCCCATGACCAGGCCGATTTTCCTGGGTCCCATACCTGCCCCCGGATTTGAGGAAACGCGCATTGTACCACTGCATCGGGCGCCCGCCACCGGTACAATGCGCCCCTGCCGTGGAGATCGCTATGCTGGATACACTGTATGAATCCCGAATCGACAGCCTGCCGCTGCTGGCACGCGGCAAGGTGCGCGACATCTATGCCGTCGGCGATGAGCACCTGCTGATCGTGACCACGGACCGGCTGTCGGCGTTTGACGTGGTGCTGCCGGACCCGATCCCGGGCAAGGGGGCGGTACTGACGGCCGTTGCCAATTTCTGGTTCGAGCGGACCCGCCACCTGGTCCCGAACCACCTGGCAGAGATTCCGCTGGCCACGGTGCTGCCGGACGCGCAGGAGCGTGCCCAGGTGGAAGGGCGCGCCATTGTGGTGCATAAACTCAAAGCGTTGCCGGTCGAGGCGATTGTGCGTGGCTACCTGATTGGTTCCGGCTGGAAGGATTACCAGGCCAGCGGTGCTGTGTGCGGTATCCGGCTGCCCGCCGGGCTGCAACTGGCCGAGCAGTTGCCGGAACCCATCTATACCCCCTCCACCAAGGCCGAGGTGGGCGGGCACGACGAAAATGTCGATTTCAGCCGTACCGAGACCCTGCTGGGTGCGGATATTGCCGCACAGGTGCGGGAACTCAGCCTGACGATCTACCGCGAAGCCGCCGCCTACGCCCTGCAGCGGGGCATCATTATCGCCGATACCAAGTTCGAATTCGGCCTGGACAAAAGCGGCGGCCTGGTTCTGATCGATGAAGTGCTGACGCCGGATTCTTCGCGTTTCTGGCCGCAATCGGATTACCGGGTGGGTATCAGTCCGCCCAGTTTCGACAAGCAGTTCGTGCGTGATTACCTGGAGACGCTGGACTGGGACAAAACCCCGCCGGGGCCGTCCCTGCCGGACCGGATTATCCGCCAGACCGCGGAAAAGTATCGGGAGGCGCTGCAGCGACTGACAGATTTTTCCGGCTAAATCAGACACAAACCGGCTGATCGCGGTACGGCGCCCGAATTGTGACTGAATTCATCAAATTTCCGGTGCGCCGGCCGATAAGGTTCCAGGATGCGGGATGCGGCGAACCCCGGTGCACCACGGCCCCGATTTCGCTGTCCGGTTAGCCTATACTTGTTATACCCGACTGGGGCATGCTCAACAGGAGACACAGATCATGCAGATAATCACTAAAAAACTGGCCAGTTATCTTATGGTTTGCGTGCTGACCATGACCACGCTGAGCGTGCCGATGACCGCCAGTGCGAGTTCCTACGGTTACATGGCCGACAGCGAAGAGCCGAGCGGTGGCATGATGCTGGCCGATGCATTCCTGGTGCGGCCGTTCATGCTGGTCAGTACGGTAGTGACCACGGTAACCTTTATTCTCACCCTGCCATTCAGTGCGGCGGGCGGCAACACGGGGGAATCGGCGACCACGCTGGTTGCGGAACCGGCCGCGTACACCTTTACCCGACCGCTCGGCAAACTGTAACAAGCCGGCCGCGGCATGCAAAAAGGAGCCTGCGGGCTCCTTTTTTATTGGGTAAACAGCAGGAAATAGCCGCTGTTGTAGAAGACATGCAGCGCGATCGGCGCCCCCAGCCGCCCGCTGCGATCCTTGAAAAACCCGAACAGCAGTGAGGGTACCAGCACCGCTGCCGCCCACAGGGGCGGGTGATGGATAAAGTGCAGTGCCGTGAACAGCAGGCTGGTCAGGATATTGGCATGGCTGAGCGGGCCGAGTCGCCAGGGTTTCAGGTGCCGGTGGGCAAGTTCCTGGAGATAACCGCGGAAGATCACTTCTTCCACGACCGGGTAGAGCAGTGCCGGGTAGAGAAAGCGCAGTGGTTCACGCAGCGGCCAGGCGGGGTCGGGCGAGGGCTGAACCAGCAGGTAGAGCACCCCCCAGTACAGCAGCGCTGCGCCGACGGCGGCAAAAAACAGCGGGTCTTTCCAGGAGCGGGCCTGTACAGCATTCACCGGCGTATCGTACGCGATTGCCTGGCCACAGACACCCGCTGGATCAAGTACAATTGCGCACCTTACTTATACGGGAGAACGACCATGTATGGATTTAGTGTGCAGGTATCCGGCGGCTTCGACGACGCCATCCACCAGGTGACGGAAGCGCTGAAAGCCGAGGGTTTCGGTGTGTTGACGGAAATCGATGTCAAGGCAACCCTGAAGAAAAAGATCGATGTGGACCGCAAGCCGTACACCATTCTCGGTGCGTGTAACCCCAAACTCGCCAACCAGGCGCTGAATGCCGATCCGGATATCGGTTTGCTGCTGCCCTGTAATGTCGTGGTACGTGAGGAAGACGACGGCGCGGTTACGGTGGCCTTCATGGACCCCAATGCGGTGCTGGGCCTGGTCGACCAGCCCGGTGTGGAACAGCTGGCGGGCGAAGTGCGCGCCAAACTGGAAAAGGTGCGCGACGCGCTGGCCTAGGTATTGCGGTCAGGCGGCTTTCAGCCCGGTCAGCAGTGCCGACCGGGCTTCCCCGAACTGGGCGTCGGCCTCGGCGATGACCGGCTCCATGACGTCCACGGACAGACCGGTCAGTTCCCAGGCGCCGGGTTCCAGCGGCGCTGCCTGCCGGTCGCGGCTGGTGACGCCGTGCGCCATGCAGGTGATCACGTCGGACAGATGGATAACGGCCGTCTCCAGGCGGTAGCACTCGGCCGCTGAAGGCTGGTGGTGATGGCGTGCGACTTCAATAAAGCTCTCCGGCAGTTTCCAGGCATGCATCAGTGCAGCGCCCACTTCGCCGTGATCGAAATTGAAAATTTCGCGTTCGGCAATGTGTATGGGAATCAATCGTTCACTGGAGAGGTCCAGGGCCTGCCGGGACGGTTCCGGTTGTTGCCGGTACAGTACCAGGGTTCCGACATCGTGCAGCAGTCCCATGACAAAGCAGCGCTCGGTATTTGGTGCGCGCAGGTAACGGGCGAGGATCCTGGCGACGATGCCGGTGTACAGGCTGTGTGCCCAGAACTCCTCCATATCGACCAGCCGGTTGGGGATTTTTTCAAAGGTGTGAATGGCGCTCGAACCCAGGATCAGGTCGGTCAGTTCCAGGGTGCCGACAATGGTGATGGCGCGCGAGATGGTTTCTATACGCGACGGGAAACCGTAGAACGCACTGTTCACGATCTTGAGCAGGCGCACGCTCAGTGAGGGATCCTGGCTGATAATCCGGCCAATGTCCGAGGCCGAGGTGCCCGGGTCGTTGAGCAGTTCCATGGCCCGGATGACCACGGCGGGCAGCGAAGCGACCTCAACGGTGTCGCTGATCAGCGCGCTGGCGCCGGGCGACACCGCGTTCATGCCGGCGGCTTCCGGTGAACGGGTACAAGCAGCGGCGGTGTGACTTCAATGTCCATTGGCTGTCCTGGCAAACCGGGTGGGTGCCTGAATCAGGCGGCACAATCGGTACGGTCGACTGTAAAAATACGCCGGTCTGCGAAAACTGCAAGCGCCAGGGGCGGTTCAGGCACTTGAGAGATGTTATAACAATATGATATTAAAAGGTTAATAAATTTATTGCCGGTTAATTTACAGGGTAGGCGCCGTCTGCGAAAATAGCGCCAGTTTTCAGGTTGTGAACGATTACGGAGAGTGTCGATGAAAAAAGTATTTGCAAGTGCCCTGGCCAGTCTGCTGCTGGTGTCTGTCAACGTGAGCATGGCTGCCGGTGATGCCGCGGCCGGTAAGGCGAAGTCATCCGTCTGCGCCGGTTGTCATGGTGCCGCGGGTATCAGTGCCAACCCGCTGTGGCCGAACCTGGCCGGACAGAAGGAAGGCTATATCGTCAAGCAGCTGAAGGCGTTTCGTGACGGCACCCGCTCTGACCCGATGATGTCGCCGATGGCCAAGCCGCTCAGCGATGCCGATATCGACAACCTGGCGGCCCATTTCTCCAGCCTGAAATAAACCCGGCTGCTGGAACCCGGTCACTGTGAAGCCCGGCGATGCCGGGCTTTTTTATGCGCTACGTAAACGATGAGTTACAAACAGCGCCACACTCAACAGGGTCAGAGCACCCCCCTGGTGGGTAACGCCGAGCGCTACCGGCACGTGCAGTAACAACGTGGAAATGCCCAGGCTGACCTGGATGACTGCAACCAGCAGCAGCAGGTGGATACCCGTGCGCGCACTGCGCGTCTGCAGCCGGGTGCGCGCGTAGTTCCAGAAGGTGACAATGGACACGAAGGTCAGTAGCGCCAGTACCCGGTGGTCGAATTGCACGGTGGCGATGTTTTCAAACAGATTGCGCCAGCCGGGTTGCAGCATCCAGCCGGCCGGCGGCAGCCATTGATCACCCATTTTGGGAAAGGTGTTGTAGGCCAGACCGGCCTTGAGGCCGGCCACGAAACCGCCGGAAAGGATGGTGGTCGCCACCAGTCCCAGCAGCCAGGGGGCTGCTTTCCGGGCAGCGCCCGCTGCCGGTTCCTCCGCCTGCCGGGAAAACAGCAGGCCGAACAGCAGCCACAGCAGCCAGGCGTAAATCAGGAGCGCCAGGCCCAGGTGGGCGGTAAGGCGGTACTGGCTTACGTGGGGCCGGTCGACCAGGCCGCTTTTGACCATGTACCAGCCCAGCAGACCCTGCAGGCCGCCCAGCACGAATGCAAAGGCCAGACGCGGGATCAGTCGTGCGGTCAGCATGCGCCGGAAAAGAAAGTACAGGAACGGCAGCAGAAACACCGTGCCGATGGAACGGCCCAGCACCCGGTGGCTGTATTCGTACCAGTAGATCGACTTGAAGCCGTCCAGGTCCATGCCGGCATTGATTTTCCGGTACTCGGGTGACGCCTGATACTTGTTGAATACCTCTTCCCAGGCCTGCTGGTCCAGCGGCGGCAGAATACCGAAGATCGGGTCCCACTCCACCATCGAGAGCCCGGACCCGGTGAGACGCGTGGCCCCGCCAAGGACCACCATGGCGAAGATCATGGCGCAGCACAGCAGCAGCCAGGCAGCGATCTGTCTGCGCGCGGAATCTTCCAGCTGTGTCGGAAAGCGGTTCATACAGGCCGGTCCGGTGGTTCAGGGACGCTTATTGTAGCGGATGTACTTGCGCTGTGCTGCCGGCTGGGACACCATGCACTACCCGTACCAACCCGGTGTTGTTCATGTTACGTAACCTGCTGATCCTGGTCGTTGTTGCGCTGGGCTTCTGGCTCGCAGCGCAACGCCTGCTGACCGGTGAGCAGGCGCCGACGGAAACCGCAACGAACCCGCCGCCAGTGCTGGAACCCATCGTTCCGCCGCCGTCCCGGCAACCCCGCAACCTGGTCGCCGATATCAGCGTTCATACGGAACAGGAACTGGATATCCTGTTTACCCGGGTTGAGCAACTGCTGGACCGCCCGCGCAGTGAAAATGAGGCGCCGCTGGTCAGTATTGTATTGCACGGGCCGGAGGTCGCGTTCTTTGCCGTGCAGAACTACGCGAAGTACAAGGGGCTGGTCGACCGGGCCGCGAAACTGGCTGCGCTGGGGGCTGTGGACATCAGTATCTGCCAGACGCAGATGCGCAATCTCGGTATAGCCACGGACCAGGTACCGTCCTTCCTGCGCCAGGTGCCCTACGGACCCGGCGAAGTGGAGCGCCTGCTGGAAAATGGCTTTGTGTCGATGTGACCTGGCGCTTTGTCGGGTTACGCTGCGCTAACCCGACCTACAGGACACGTTCCAGGGTGCAGGTCAGCCCGGTACAACCCGGTCCGTAATTACCGGCCCGAAAGAGAATCCCCCGACACAACCGGCCCATTCCCACCGGCCCCACGAATCCCCCCGACACAACCGGCCCATTTCTACCGGCTCCATGAATCCCCCCGACACAACCGGACACCCGTAGGTCGGGTTAGCGCAGCGTAACCCGACAGGACAACGCGCGATAACGCCAGAATTTCACTGCGCAGGTTAACGAGGCAAAAACCGGTCCCTTTTCATTACCCCCAGAAATACCCGACACAACCGGAGGCTCGTAGGTCGGGTTAGAGCAGCGTAACCCGACAAACCACACTAAACCCGCAACCACTTCAACAGCGGTTCAACGAGCGGCGCCTGAACAAACAGCGAAAACAGCACCACCCCGTATGCGATCGATTGCACAGTCCACCAGCCCTCCAGTTCGACCGGCAGGGCGATGGCCAGTGCCAGTGTAACCGCGCCGCGCAACCCGCCCGCCGACAGGATGACCCGGTAGCCCCGTGAGAGCGGCTGCTGCCCCGGCAGCACTGCGTTTACACCGGCTGTTGTCCATACACTCACTACGCGGGTGATGAGCACCGCGGCGATCCCCAGCAGCATGGCCAGCCAGCGTTCCTGGAACATGAGCAGCGTGACGGTAGCGCCGGCCAGCAGGAACAGCGAACTGTTGGCGAGCCAGCCGAGCCGGGACCACCAGTCCTGCAGGATCGTTAACTGTTCGGGGCGTTTCCGGCGCAGCATCTGGCTGAGCAGCAGACCACAGGCCAGCGTCGCCATGACCCCCGAGGTTCCCAGCTGTGTTTCTGCGACCAGGTAGCTGGCATAGCTGGCGAGCAGGCTGATGATGGTGGTTCGTTCCAGCCAGCGGATCAGCAGGAAAGCCAGCCAGCCGGTTGCCAGGCCGACGCCCAGGCCGCCCAGCGCCAGCCACAGGAATTCCTTTGCTGCGTTGGATAGTTCGATGTGTCCGGCCGGGCCGGTTGCTGCGGAGATCAGCAGCGTGAACAGCACCACCGTCGTGGCATCGTTCAACAGGCTTTCGCCTTCCAGCAGCGTCAGCAGGCGTGCCGGTACAGGCAGCCGCTTCGACAGTTCGGTAACCGCCACCGGGTCGGTGGCGGAGAGCAGGGCGCCGCATACCAGGGCAGTCAGCCACGGGAAACCGCTGCTGTGCCCGATGCTGAAGAATAACAGCGCAGCGGTCAGCACGGCGGACAGCAACAGCAGCGGCAGGGCCAGCACCAGGATCGGGACCAGGTTGCGGAACAGCAGGCGCGCGTTCATGCCGCAGGCGGATTCGAAGATCAGCACCGGCAGGAACACGTAAAACACCAGGTCATGAAAATGGTACCAGCGCAGGCCGGTATCGATACCCAGGCTGACGATGAACTGTGTGCCGGCAAAACCACCGGCAAACAGGGCTGCGCTCATAGGCAGGTGCAGGCGCCGCGCCAGTGGTTCCAGCAGCAGGGCGGCCAACAGCATGGCCATGAAAAACAGTGCAACAGAAGCTGACGGCATGGCACCACCGCTGTTGATCCGCCTGGCGGATCGAGTCGGGATTGCTACCTGGACACGGAATGACAGCTAAGCCGGTTCATCAGACCGCTCTCTGTATATAGACCCACACGGTGAGCACAGGTTCAGATACAGGGAAATGCTGAATAATCCGTCATACCGGCGGAAGCCGGTATCCATGTCTTTGAAAACACGAGATGCCTGGTTTCCTTCTCCTCCGGGTCACCACGGCGGGCGTTCCATGTGCGCCGGAAAACCGGTGGATTCAGCGCTTGCCTACAGCAATTCGGCGCGACTGACCTGTCCGAAACGGTCCAGCGTCAGGCACAGTCTGCCCTGGCAGGGTATGCGGCCGGCGATACGGCCGGAGCCTTCCATGATGATCTCGTCGAATTGCACAAAGGCAATGACATGGTGGTCATTTTCTTCAAGGATTTCGTAACACAGGGTGTCCTTGTCGATCCAGCCGTTCTGTGAGCAGAACGCAGTCAGCTCGCGACAGGACATCAGGTACTGTTCGATGTGTTGCATCAGGTAGTGCATGGTCAGGAGTGTTCTGGTGGGCCGCCCTTTGCATATCGGCTGGGATCATCCGGCAGGGCCATCAGGTAGGCGTGCCGGGTTTCCTCCGACTCAAAATATATTTTCATCGCAGCCACCCCGCTGCCTTCCACGACAAAGGGGTGGTGCTCCGGATCCGGCACCCTGTTTCCGGTGACTGGATCGATGGTGGTCACAATCACAGCTCGACCTCCTTCCGGGCGGCGCGCAGCTACAACCCTCCGGCCCGGATACCGGTGACCTGGGTAAAAGTATAGATGGCGACAGCCGAAGCGCAAGGCGGTCCATGCGTCAAAGAACAGGCGGTCTGGTGCGGGTTAGCGGTTGCGGTAGCGGTTCAGGTCAAACAGGCCGGAATCGACCGGCTGTTGCGCCGCGTAATGGTCCTGTAACCAGTCCGCCGTGTCCCAGAAGTCATAACGGGTGCGCCGGACACCGAACAGCCCTACAAAGCGTTCGTAGTCCTTGCGGGTCTCGATGTTTGCATAGCGCTCGGCAAAATCCTCTACCTGGGCCAGCTCGATGTCAAAAAAGAAATTGGGATAGGCGCCCTGCAGTCCCCGTACGACCGTCATGGTGTCGTGTTCCAGGTCACGTCGGTCATCCAGTTCACGACCTGCCTCGGTCGAGAACATGGAGCTGATGTTCTTGTAGGCCTTGTTATGGATCAGCGTGTAGGCGAGCCCCTGTTCCGTCGGGCTGTCGCTTCTGATCCTTACAAAGGTCAGGTCGGGAAAGACCTCCAGCTTCCGTCCCTGGATAGCGGCTACCTGCAGCATGGCCCGGTCCGCTCGTTGCACGGCCGATTCGTTGCCACCCGGCTCGCAGGGTTGCGACTGGCAGTGGCCCAGTTCCCCGGGGGTTTCCGCCAGGCGGCCCAGCCGCTGCTGGATGCGCCGGTACAGCTCGGTTTGCGGGTCGTTGCTCCGGTAGCCGGTAACCACCTCGGTCTCCAGCCACTTGCTGGGAGCATGCAGGTATTTTTCCAGGTCGGCGCGAATGCCGGCGTACCAGGAATCGCGGATCTGCTTGCGCTGGCTGACCGGCAGGAAAGCCAGGAAATAGTCTTCGCCTTCCATGCGCAGGAAGTCCATGTACAGCCGGGTGTTCAGCTGGTGCCCTACATTCCCGTAGACATTGAAGCCCGCAACCAGCAGGTAGTGAATACGTTCCAGCAGCGGGTAGTCGATGACCCAGGCGGTCTCCGGGTAGTCACCTGCCAGACCGAAACTGACCGAGGCGCTGTCGAAATGCCGGAACACGGTCAGGGCGGCGTTGGGGTTGTTGCCATCCCCGTCCCAGATGAATCGCAGCGCCTGTTCCAGGTCCTGTTGCGGTAGCTTTTGAAAAAATGCCTGCTTGGCATTCATGTAGCCATTCAGCTTGCCCCAGTATTCCGTCCAGGCCGCAAACAGCCTCAGCGTATCGCCACGTTCCGAGGGCATGTCCAGGTCACCGGAAACGCTGTTAAGGAATTCGGGGTCGGCGGTGACCAGGTTGTGGTCCGGGTCAAAGAAGAACACCCAGAACTGGTCTTCGATGACATTGAGCGCGATCTGTCCGCGGCAAACCGGGCCCTTTACAAACCCTTCGATGAAGAAACGCGCGTCATCCAGCAGGAAGCGGTAGCGTGCATCGGGCGGTATGGCCTCAAAAACCCGGAACGGGTTCGATGCCACATCGAGCTGGTAGGGGGGCAGCTGGTCGACCGGGTAGTCGGGCTCCAGGAACAGCTGGCGATAGCGTGCCATCTTTTGTGGCGACAGCTCGTACACCACGTGGTTCTTGGCCACGATCGAAGCGCGGTAGGGGCGCAGGCGGTAGTAGAACGACGCCGTGCCCGGGTCGTCGTAGGGGCGCACGGTGGGGATTTCATCGATGGCCTGTCCGGGCGGGGTGAAGGAGCGGACCAGACGGTAGAATTCGCGCGGCGGGGTACCCGCAAAGTGGATGTGCGCCTGGAACAGGTGTTCGTACAGGTAGCGACTGACCAGTTTTTCCTTGTTGCCATCGGCATTGAAAAACGGCTCCCATTGCGCGATCTGCTGTGCCGCCTGTGGTGATGGCGCAGCCGGTGCCGGAACGGGAGAACCCTGGGCCAGCCACTGCACCAGGGTTTTGTATTCCGTGTCACTGAGGTTGGGCATTGCATAAGGCATCCCCCACAGCGGGTGCCGGTCTGCATAGGCCTGGAATTCTTCGCGCTTCGGACAGACCTGCTCACGGTCCAGTGCCAGGTCGAAATCAGCCGACAGCATGCCGACCCGCGCCTGCGGGTGCAGCTGTTTGAGGCGCAACAGCTGGTACAGCACCGATTGTTCCAGGTTCTCCCGTGGCGTCGCCTCCCCCTCGTTGAGCACGGTGTGGAAGCCCTTGTTGCGCCATTCCGCGGTGGTTCGGGCGTCGATGCCCAGGCGGGTCGGTTCGCTGCCGAGTATGCGAGTACCGTCATAGACCTTGACCGGGCTGGCGCCGCGTGTGATGCCGTCAAAAGAAGAAAGCTTCAGCTGGCAGGGTGCGTCGTAGCAGCCGTGGCAGACGATGCAGCGGCGTTCGAGTACCGGCTTGACACGGTGACGGTAGTCGACGGGCTGCTCCGGCAGGGTAAGTAACAGGTCATAGTCGACCCTTGCCTGTTCCCGGATCAGGTCGGGTTGTTTTACCGCGCAGGCTGCCAGGGCAATCATGGCGGCCAGCAGGGCGGCTAACAGGCGGTGTCTGTGCAGGAAGGCCGCCATGGTCAGTTGAAAACCGTGAGTACGCCCGTGTATCCGTATAACTGGTCGTTGAAAATCTCGCCGTTGGCGAAAAAACCGACCAGCGGGAATTCACCGAGCGTAGCCTCGATCATCTTCAGCTCGGCGGAGGGTTCGCCGAACAGGTCCTGCCCACGGCCCAGGCAGGAGAAGTACAGGCCGCCACGCGGGGTCCCGGGTACCCGGCGTTTCAGGTCATCCAGCATGCGCTGCATATCCTCGCGGGCGGTGTTGCTGTCACGACGGCAGAAGTGCAGCGCCTGGCCCGGGTGCACCAGGTCCCCGATGGCGAGACGTTTGCCGCGGGTGTCGATGCCGACCAGATTGCGCACCAGGTAGTCGCCGGTGTCCGATCCCTTGATGGGCAGACCGGCAAAAATATAACCGGCGGCACGGTTGAGGTCGCGTGCCAGTATCTCACCAATGTCCTCGCGGAAGACATCCAGCGCCGGCCGATCGTCGATACGGTTGATGACGTTGTTGGCGCAGTCGGTAATGGCGTGTTTGCCCGCAATCGGGCTGCAGCCCTGGCTCAGCCCGGTGGCAATCGATACCTGGTCGTTGAAGACCACGCCCGACAGCCCGCCTTCCAGCAGTTCATCGGCAATCTGCGGGTGGGCGCCGTGCGAAGAACTCAGTCCGCCCAGCAGGTAGCCGCCGGGCAGCTCACCATGCAGCTGGCCCAGCAGCATGGGCAGGTTGTTATTGCCGGGATCTCCGTGCACTACCGCCACGTGGCTCTCGGACTGCTGCAGCCAGTCGTCCCAGGCGCCCGGCAGGTGGTCGGCGGCGCGGTTGTAAAAAGGCAGTACCCGGTAACTGTGTTCGGGGAAGCAGCCGATCATGGCGGCCATGGCGGATACCTGCGCGTATTCCGTACCGCTGGCGCAGATGCCGATGCCCACGGTCCCGATCCAGTGTTCGATGCCGGTTTCGGCACGAAAGCGGTCCAGGATCAGTTGCAGTTCATTGGCGAAACTGTCGGTAACGTACAGGAAACCCAGGTTGGCTTCTGCCGGGACGTCACCGATCTGGCGCAGGCAGTCCGTTACCGCCGGATCGCGGTCGGCTGAGCGGGTATGACCGAGCAGAAAAGCGGGGCATGTGTTCATCAGGGTTGCCTGTAAAAAAGGGGGCGTCAGCTGGCCGCTGTACGCCCCCTGGAATGCGGGTTGCCGAAGGGTCCGGTCAGCCCGTTTTTTTGTCGGACATCATTTTTTCAATGATGGGAGCCAGGATGATCTCGATGGCAAACCCCATTTTGCCGCCCGGTACCACGATCGAGTTGCGCCGCGACATGAACGAGCTGTCCAGCATGTTCAGCAGGTAGGGGAAATCCACGTTCAGCTTGGCGGGGTCGCGGAAACGAATCACCACAAAACTTTCATCCGGTGTCGGGATGTCACGGGCAATGAACGGGTTCGAGGTATCGACGGTGGGAACCCGCTGGAAATTGATGTCCGTGCGTGAGAACTGCGGGGTGATGTAGTGCACGTAATCGTGCATGCGGCGCAGGATGGTGTCGGTGACGGCTTCTGCCGAATAGCCGCGCTGCGCGCAGTCGCGATGAATTTTCTGGATCCACTCCAGGTTGACCAGCGGTACCACGCCGATCAGCAGATCGACGAACTGGGCGATGTTGGTGGTGCCATCCACGGCGCCGCCGTGCAGGCCCTCGTAGAACAGCAGGTCGGTGCCCGGCGGAATGGTTTCCCAGGGCGTGAACTCACCGGGCTTCTGGCCAAACGGTTCGGCTTCTTCCTCGCTGTGCAGGTAATAGCGGCGCTCACAGCTGCCCGTGTCGCCGTAGGTTTTGAAGGTCTCCGCGATCTTGTCGAACAGGTTGGCTTCGGGACCAAAGTGGCTGAAATTGCGGTTGCCCTCTTCTTCGGCCTTCGCCATGGCTTCTTTCATGGCCGCGCGGTCGTAGCGGTGGTAGCTGTCCCCTTCGATGACCGCCGGGTTGACGCCCTCTCGACGGAAAATGTGTTCGAAGGCCACCTTGACCGTGGTAGTGCCTGCGCCGGAGGACCCGGTTACCGCAATTACTGGATGTTTCTTGGACATGCCAATCTCCTGAAAAACAGTTCTTGAAAAGCTGTGGCACCCTGCCGGGGCAGGGTGTCGATATTCGGTATTCCGGTTCGTCGCGCAGCGCACCCGTAGCGCGAAATCCGGTAGCGCACACCATCGGCTGCAGACCGGAACCGCGTATTGAACCACTTTTATACGGTGAGCGACAACTTCAATATAACTATATGTAAATAAATATTATTTCAGCCGCGCGCGGGTCGGAACCCAGGTTATTGAAAACACTGGATCCCGGTCTTCACCGGGATGTCGACAAAGACGTCGTCCGGAGATCCCCGGAAATAACGGAATCTTGCCGGCAGTCACTGTTTGCAGCAGCGGCAATGGCTCAGCGGCGCTGGAACACGAGGTCCCACACCCCGTGTCCGAGGCGCTGACCGCGACGTTCAAAACGGGTGACCGGCCGGTAGGCGGGTCGTTCGGAACAGGCTCCGGAAGTGTTGCAGTTGACGAAATCCGCCGCGGTTTGCATAACCGCAAGCATGTGCCGGGCGTAGGGCTCCCAGTCCGTTGCCATGTGCAAGCGGCCACCGGTTTTCAGTTTGCGCGCCACACGCTCGACAAAGGCAGGTTGCACGATGCGTCGTTTATGGTGTTTGCGTTTCGGCCAGGGGTCCGGAAAAAACAGCAGTACCCGGTCCAGGCAGCCGTCCGGCAGGCAACGGTCCAGTACCTCGACCGCATCGTGGCAATAGACCCGGACATTTTCCAGCGCCCGTTCATCCAGCTCGATCAGCAGGTGTCCCACACCGGGACGGTGCACCTCGATGCCAATAAAATCGGACTGTGGTTCCGCCGCCGCCATCGCGGCCAGGCTGGCGCCGTTGCCGAAGCCGATCTCCAGGGTCAGCGGCGCGTGGCGTCCGAATACCTGCGCCGGGTCCAGCTTGCCGGAGGCGGACAACCCGAAGCGGGGCCACAGTTCGTCCAGTGCCTTCTGCTGTCCGGGCGTCAGGCGGCCTTCGCGGCGGACGAAAGATCGAATGCGCCTGCGTTGCGCGTCTGTGGTATGTTTACTGCTATGCATGTAATGACCGTGTTGCTGTCAGCTCCGCTGTGGCGGAATCCGGGATTATACGGCCTTGTTTAACGAGTATCTGGGTAAAATAATCGACTGGCTGAGCCAGCTGAACTACGCCCACCTGGGTGCCGAGGTGGTCGTGCTTGCAGTGGCTGCCACGGTCGCGCTGGTAGTGCACCGCAAGCTGGGCCAGTTCCTGATCGAATCCACGTCCGGCATCGACAGTCGCCACATCAAGCGTTTCACGCTGCGCAGCCTGCAGCGTATTGTTTTTCCCCTGAGCATGTTGCTGGTTGCGCTGATCGGCAAGGGCATCCTGCAACACCTGCAGATGCACGTGCTGCTGCTGGAACTGGTGGTGCCGCTGATGTTGTCGCTGGCGGGTATCCGCCTGGCGGTCTACGTGTTGCGCAAGGGGCTGCGGCCCGGTCCTGCGGCCAAAGCCTGGGAAACCCTGATCAGCACCTCGATCTGGCTGCTGGTCGCCCTGCACCTGCTGGGCTGGTTGCCGGACATCGCCAGGGTGCTGGATGCCTTTGGCTACACCTTCGGTTCCGTGCGTATCTCCCTGTTCACCGTGCTGCAGTTTGCCGTTGCGGTAGGTGCGCTGATGGTGCTGGCGACCTGGTTGTCGAATGCCGTCGAGCAGGGCCTGTCGCGCTCGACGCATATCAGCGCGGGGATCAAGGTCGGGCTGGCCAAGACCATCAAGTTCGGGCTGTACACCCTGGCCGGCCTGTTGTCCCTCAACGCGGTCGGCATCGATCTCAGCGCCCTGACGGTGTTCGGTGGCGCGCTGGGTGTTGGTATCGGTTTCGGCCTGCAGCGTATCGCCAGCAACTTCATCAGTGGCTTCATCCTGGTATTCGACGGTTCCATCCGGCCCGGCGATGTCATCAGCATCAACCAGAAATTCGGCTGGGTACAGGAACTGCGCGCCCGTTATATCGTGGTGCGCGACCGGGACGGTGTCGAGACGCTGATCCCGAACGAGAACCTGATTACCACCGAGGTCATCAACTGGAGTTACAGCGACAAGCAGGTGCGCATCAAGTTGCCGGTGCAGATCAGTTACGACGATGATCCCGAAGAGGCCATGGAGATCCTGCTGAAAGCATCGGAGTGCTGTGAGCGCGTGCTGAAGGATCCACCTGCCGCGGCGCGCCTGACCGGGTTCGGGGACAGCGGTATCGAGCTGGAGCTCAGGGTATGGATCTACGACCCGGAAGACGGCGTCGGCAATGTGCGCAGTGATCTCAATGTGGTGATCTGGAAAGGGTTCAGGGAGGCCGGGATCACGATCCCTTACCCGCAACGTGACCTGCACGTCCGGGCGCTGCCCGATGGGGCGGTGGCTTCCTGATTGTTGGGTTACGCTGCGCTAACCCAACCTACGGAACCGGTAACAGCAACCTGACCACGTATCGTAATACCGTAGGTCGGATTAGCGAAGCGTAATCCGACAGACACATCAGAGGTAGTGCCGGTCTTGCCCCGTGGTTGAGCGGCATTGTTGGGTTACGCTGCGCTAACCCAACCTACGGAATCGGTAATAGTGGCGTGACTCCCAACCGTAGGTCGGATTAGCGCAGCGTAATCCGACAAAAGCACTATTCAGAAAAACGTCCCGTCCACCGGCGAAGAGGCACTGGCAAAACGTTTTCTCGGAATCCGTCCGGCGAGGAAGGATTCACGTCCGGCTTCGATGGCCTTCTTCATGGCCGAAGCCATCAGCACCGGGTCCTGTGCACCGGCAATGGCGGTATTCATCAACACCCCGTCGCAGCCCAGCTCCATGGCAATGGCCGAATCCGAGGCGCAGCCGACACCTGCGTCCACCAGGATCGGCACGTCGGCATTTTCAACGATGGTACGGATGTTATACGGGTTACGAATCCCCAGCCCGGAACCGATGGGCGCGGCCAGCGGCATGACGGCAACACAACCCATCTCTTCCAGCCGTTTGGCGATAATGGGATCGTCGTTGGTATACACCATCACCCGGAAACCATCCGCGATCAGGGTCTCTGCGGCACTCAGGGTCTGGGTAATATCGGGGAACAGGGTCTTTTCATCGCCCAGTACTTCCAGCTTGACCAGGTTGTGCCCGTCCAGCAGTTCCCGCGCCAGGCGGCAGGTGCGTACCGCGTCGGCTTCGGTGTAGCAGCCGGCGGTGTTGGGCAGGTAGGTATAGCGGTCCGGCGGCAGCACATCCAGCAGGCTGGGTTCGTCTGCGTTCTGGCCGATGTTGGTGCGGCGTATGGCGACCGTGATGATTTGTGCGCCGCTGGCCTCGACGGCCAGCCGGGTCTCTTCCATGTCCCGGTATTTGCCGGTGCCGACCAGTAGCCGCGACTGGTACTCGACACCATCGATCATCAACGGGTCCGGGTTTCCGGGGGCTGCGCTTTTCATCACACTCGACATGTTGTTCTCCTGAAAAAGGATGGGTCAGGTCTGGCCGCCACCGATGGCGCGCACGATCTCGACCCGGTCACCGGCCGCAAAACGGTGTTGCTCAAAATGGCTGCGCGGCACGATTTCCTCGTTGACCTCCATGGCCAGGCGCTGGTCCGCCAGGCCGAGGTGCTCGATCAGTTGTGCTGCGTTGATTCCGTCCGGCAGTTGCTCGGGTTTGCCGTTGATGACAAGTTCCATAGCGCCGCATTCTACCGGAAAAGTTGCAATGGCGTAGATTCCATGCACAAATAGTGACTTATGACCGAATGGCAGGAAGACCTGATCACCGCCGAGGCGGCCGGTACACTGGACGGGCTGCTGTTCGAGCGCGTGCACCGCAGCCCCGATGCCGTGGCCTACCGCGACCATGACAAGGCGAGCGGGCAGTGGCTGGATATCCGCTGGCGGGAAGTGGCCGCGCAGGTGTCGCGCTGGCGCGCGGCGCTGGCCGGTGAGGGCTTCGAGCCGGGTGACCGGGCTGCGCTCAGCCTGCGCAACTGCGCCGACTGGGTGTACTTCGACCAGGCGGCGCTGGGCGAGGGCCTGGTGTCGGTACCGCTGTACACGGACGACCGGCCCGATAACGTCGCCTACATCCTGCACGACGCGGCGGTCAGTGTGCTGCTGTTACAGAACCTGCGCCAATGGAAAGCCCTGGTACCGGCGCTCGGTGACAACACCACGCTCCAGCGTGTGCTGATCCTGGAGCCGGCTGACGTTGATGAAAAATCAGCCGCAACGGAGGCCGACCCGCGGTTGCGTTTCGTGGAAGACTGGCTGCCCGCTACCGCGCCCGACGCGCCGCGGCGTGACGGTGATCCGCACGCGCTGGCCTCCATCGTGTATACCTCGGGTACCACCGGACGCCCCAAGGGTGTAATGCTGAGCCACTACAACATGCTGTCGGTGGCACACGCCGCGGTGGCGGCGGTGGACTGTTACCAGCAGGACCTGTTCCTTTCCTTCCTGCCGCTGTCGCACACCCTGGAACGGACCGCCGGTTATTACCTGCCCGTCATGGCCGGCGCTACTGTTGCGCACGCGCGTTCGGTGCTCCAGCTCGCCGAGGACCTGGTCACCGTCAAGCCTACGGTGATGATCGCCGTGCCGCGTATTTTCGAGCGCGTGCACGGGCGCATCATGGCCCAGCTGGAAAAGAAATCGCCGCTGGCGCGCAGCCTGTTCCAGGCAGCGGTGCGTATCGGCTGGCAGCACTTCCAGTGGCGCCAGGGCCGGGCGGCCTGGTCGCCGGAGTTATTGCTGAACCCGCTGCTGAGAAAACTGGTCGGCGACAAGGTGACCGCCAAACTGGGTGGCCGGATGCGTTTTGCCATCAGCGGTGGCGCGGCCTTGCCGCTGCCGGTGGCGCGTGTCTTTATCGGGCTGGGGTTGCCGATCCTGCAGGGTTACGGGCTGACCGAGACCAGCCCGGTGATCAGCGTGACACGTGACGGCAACAACGACCCGGCCAGCGTGGGTGAGCCGCTGCGCGGTATCGAAGTGCGCATTGGTGACAAGGATGAGCTGCTGGTCAAGTCTCCCGGCATCATGCTGGGCTACTGGAACAACCACGCAGCAACGGCCGAAATGATCGACCCCGACGGCTGGTTGCATACCGGCGATCAGGCGCGCATTGAAAACGGCTGTATCTATATCACCGGGCGCATCAAGGACATCCTGGTGCTCTCCAATGGTGAAAAGATTCCACCCGGGGACATGGAATCGGCGATCTGCCTCGACCCCCTGTTTGAACAGGCGCTGGTGGTGGGCGAAGGCCGGCCCTGCCTGGCAGCACTGGTGGTACTGAGTTCGGATCTCTGGTTCGGCTTTGCCAAAGAGCAGGGGCTGGACCCCTTTGCCAGGGAGAGCCTGGAGGACAGCCGCCTGCAGAAAAAGGTACTGGTACGGATCCAGCAACAGCTGCACGACTTCCCCGGCTACGCCAGGATTCGTCGCGTGTCGCTGATGCTGGACCCCTGGACCGTGGAAAACGGTTTGCTCACACCCACGCTGAAAGTGAAACGCGCAAAAGTGATGGACGCATACCGGGAGCAGATCGAAGCGCTCTACGCGCAGTGACGACTATCAGGTAATCGGCGTCAGCCGGATTTCCACGCGCCGGTTCAGCGCACGACCTTCCGGTGTCTCGTTGCTGGCGATAGGGGCGTTCTGACCCATCCCCAGCGTGTTGATGCGCTGCGGCAGCACTTTCTGGCTCTGCAGGTAGCGCGCCACGCTGCTGGCACGCGCTACGGACAGATTCTGGTTGTACTCAGGCGTGCCGGTGTTATCGGTATGCCCGATCACGTCGACATAGGTCTTCTCGAACTTGTTGATGACCAGCGCTACCGAGTCCAGCACCTGGTAGAAATCCGCCGAGATATTGCTCGAATCCGTGGCGAAGGTGACGTTGCCCGGCATGTTCAGGACCAGCGAGTCGCCAACCCGGGTAACGCTGACACCGGTGTTTCGCAACTGGGCGCGAAGTTCCGCTTCCTCCCGGTCCATGTAGTTACCAACCATACCACCGGCCAGCGCGCCGATCCCGGCGCCGATGAGGACTCCCTTGCGGCTGCCGCCGGTGAATATGGCCCCGGCGAGTGCGCCTGCCGCGGCGCCGATCCCGGTCCCCTTGGCCGCGTTGCTGGTTTTTTGTTCGCCGGTATAGGGGTCCGTGGTCTGGCAGCCGGCCAGCACAAACCCGATGGCTGTTGCCAGCACCAGGGTTCGCAGTCTGAATCGTCCGGGCCGGGGGTGTGCACAAATTCCACCTTGATGTGAGACATGCTGCTGAAACTGCCTGGTCATAACCACTCCTGTCTTGTCGGTTCGCTGATTGCCTGGAAAATATTGCTGCCCGGGACGCCCGCAACCGGCAGGTACCCAGACCGGTTGCGTGGGACTATAGCAGAGGCGGTTGCCGGATAGCAGTCGCCCGTGGGGTTGCTTGTCCCGCGTATTTTGCGACCGGCACAACGAAAACGGCCACCAGGTGGTGGCCGAATCGGGAAGCATCAAATCGGAATGATTACCGTTTCCTGCGGCGTGCGATCCCGGCCAGACCCGACAGACCGGAGCCGAACAGCGGTCGGCACTATAATCCGGGATGCGCGCCAGCGGTAGTTGGTTTTTCCCCGCCAGACAGAGAAGCAGGGTGACAGTCCGGTACGGTGAGTTGTAGAATCGCTGGGATTTTGACGTGCGGCGGGTGTAGTTCAATGGTAGAACTGGAGCTTCCCAAGCTTCAAACGTGGGTTCGATTCCCATCACCCGCTCCATATTTTTCCATCGGCACAGATCCGCTAACCTCTTAAATAAAAAGGCATCAAGATGGGCAAACTGTTACGGCTGGTTGTTTTTGCGCTGGGTGGACTGGTACTGCTGATCGTTGCAGCGGCCATCATTCTGCCCCTGGTGGTGGACCCCAACGACTTCAAGAGCGAGATTGCCTCGGCGGTGGAGGCAAAGACCGGCCGTACCCTGACCATGGAAGGCGATATCGGCCTGTCGGTATTCCCCTGGCTGGGGCTGGATATCGGGCCGGTGTCGCTGTCCAACGCGAAAGGGTTTTCACAACGACCCTTTGCCAGTATGAAGGCCGTCCAGGTGCGCATCAAGCTGCTGCCCCTGCTGAGCAAGCAGGTGGAGATGGATACCGTGGTATTGCGGGGCCTGAACCTCTCCCTGGAAACTGATCGGACCGGCAAGACCAACTGGAGTGACCTGGCGGGTGCGGCCGGGTCGGAAGAGGCGCCCCCCGCTGCAGAGGAGCAACCTGCATCGGCTGGCGAAGTCGCTTTGACGGGGTTGGCGATCGGGGGGGTCGAGATTACGGATGCCGGGGTGATCTGGGACGATCAGCAGGCGGGCGCTCATTATGAAATCGATGGACTGAACCTGCGTACCGGCGCCATCGAACCAGGTGAGGCGGTACCGGTGGAGCTGGGGCTGGTGGTGGATTCGGAGCAACCGGCTATATCCGGCCCGGTGAATTTTAAAGCGACCGTGGCCCTGTCGGAAGACGGACAGACGATCCGGCTTAGCGACGCGCGGCTGACAACGGCGCTGGACGGTGATGGCCTGCCCGGTGGCGAGCTGAAATCGGAGCTGGGATTCAACAGCGCACTGGACCTCAAGGCGCAGACACTGGCAGTGACTGACCTGTTGTTGCAGGCGATGGGGCTACAGGTCGAAGGGGAACTGAACGGTTCGAAAGTCCTGGACGACCCCGCATTCAGTGGCGTGATCCGGGTGGCGGAGTTCGTGCCCAGGGAGGTAATGAAAAAGCTGGGTTTACCGCCGCTGGACGTGGCGGATGCCAGTGTGCTGGGCAAGGCGGACGCGCAGCTGGAGCTGCAGGCCACCACGGACAGCGCCCGGCTGGACAAGCTGCGGTTCCGGCTGGATGACTCCACCCTGGACGGCAATCTGGCGGTCAGCCATTTTGCCAGACCGGCGATTCGCTTTGACCTGCAACTCGACCGCATCGATGTAGACCGCTACCTGCCCGCCGGTAGCGATGCGCCACCGGTTCCGCCTCCCGCCGCGGCGGCGGCCGGTGCGCAGATGATCCCGGTGGATACCCTGCGTGAACTGGACGTGGAGGGCGAGCTGAAAATCGGCCAGCTGAAAGTCTCCGGCCTGCGCAGCTCGGACATCCGCATGAAACTGACGGCAAAAAGCGGGGTGGTGCGCGTACACCCGGCCAGCGCCAGCATGTACGAAGGGCAATACAAGGGGGATATCAAGCTCGATGTACGCGGCCAGCAGCCAAAAATTTTCATGGACGAACACCTGTCCGGTATCGAGGTCGGGCCGCTGCTCAAGGACCTGAGCGGCAAGGAAACCCTGTCCGGGAAAACACAGGCCAATGCCAAACTGACCGCTTCCGGACAGACGCCGGAACAGTTTACCAAAACGCTGAACGGCAAGGTTGATTTCAAATTCACCGACGGTGCTGTGCAGGGGTTCAACCTTGCTGCCATGATCCGCAAGGCGCAGGCAAAACTGGAAGGCAAGCCGGTGCCGCCCGACAGCGGGCCTAATCAGACGGATTTCTCCAGCCTGTCGGGCAGCGCGAATATCACCAACGGTGTGATCCGTAACCGTGACCTGATGGCCATGAGCCCGCTGCTGCGCGTGCAGGGTACGGGCGACATCGACCTGCCCAGGGAATCACTGGACTATACGGTGACCGCCAAGGTGGTAGGCAGCCTGGAAGGGCAGGGCGGCAAAGGCGCGGTCGACCTGAAAGGGCTTGAGGTGCCGGTGCGGCTGAGCGGGACCTTCGCCAAACCCGAATACCGGGTAGAGCTGGACAAGGTACTTAAAAAGAAAGCAGAAAAGAAGATCAGGAAGAAGCTGGACAAGGCACTGGAAAAGAACTTCGGTGACAAGTTCAAGGGGATCCTTGACTAGATGAGATTGCCGGGCCTGGTGGCCGGCCTGCTGGTTGGCGTGGCTGTCCATGCCGGCCAGGTTCATGTTGCGTCCGTATCCCACCAGAGTGGCAGTTACCTGGTCGAGGTGGACACCCTGGTCCAGGTGAACGAGCACCGGGCGCGTGCCCTGCTGACCGATTACAGTCACCTGGAACGTGTGAATCCCGCCATCGAGGTCAGCGAGATCCTGCTCACCCGGGGACCGGGGGATTACCGGGTGCGCACAGTCACCCACGCCTGCATCTGGTTCTACTGCCGGCGGCTGCGCCAGGTACAGGATGTCATCGAGTCGCAGGACGGTACGGTAACGGCGCTGGTCGTTCCCGAACTCAGCGATTTTCGCTACGGTTACGCGCGACTGAACCTGTGGCAGGAGGCGGACGGCACGCGCATCCTGATTCGTGCCGAGGTGGAGCCGGATTTCTGGATCCCGCCGCTGATCGGCCCCTGGCTGATCAAGCGCAAGCTGCTGTCAGAGACCCTGGAGACCGTGGGACGGCTCGAGCAACTGGCGAAAACGACGTCGGTATCGCACAATGAGCAACCCTGAAACGGCCGATCTGACGGTCAGGCGAGATTGAGACAAGGCATGCGTACTGTAGAAGAAACAAGAATAGGTGTAGTAGGTCTGGGCTATGTGGGACTGCCGCTGGCCGTGGAGTTCGGCAAAAAGATGCCAGTGGTTGGTTTTGATATTAACTCCAGCCGGGTCAGTGAGTTGAAGTCCGGCAGGGACAGTACACTGGAGGTCAGCGAGGCGGAACTGAAAGAAGCCGGCTGTCTTGAGTATACCGACCAGGTCGATGAACTCAGGTCGTGTAACGTTTTCATCGTCACGGTTCCTACGCCCATCGATCGTTACAAACGCCCTGATCTTTCTCCCCTGGAGTCCGCCAGTCGCATGCTGGGGAAAATACTGAAGCAGGAAGACGTGGTGATTTTTGAGTCAACGGTGTACCCGGGGGCGACGGAAGAAGTTTGTGTGCCGATTATGGAGTCCGAATCCGGTTTGACCTTCAACAGGGATTTTTTTGCGGGCTACAGTCCGGAACGCATTAACCCGGGTGACAAGGAACACCGGGTAACCAGTATCCTGAAGGTGACGTCCGGCTCGACGCCGGAGGCCGCCGATTTTGTCGATGCACTGTATCGCGAGGTTATTAGCGCGGGTACCCACAAGGCCAGCAGTATACGGGTTGCCGAAGCAGCCAAGGTGATCGAGAACACGCAACGTGACGTCAACATTGCATTGATCAACGAACTGGCGCTGATTTTCAACAGGCTGGACATCGATACCATTGAAGTGCTGGAAGCAGCGGGCACCAAGTGGAACTTTTTGCCTTTCCGCCCCGGCCTGGTGGGCGGACATTGTATCGGTGTTGATCCCTATTATCTGACACACAAGGCCCAGGAAATAGGTTATCACCCGGAGGTGATTCTTGCCGGGCGGCGTATCAATGACAGCATGGGTGCCTACGTGGCCGGGCAGGTATTCAAGCTGATGAATCGTTCGCATATAAAGGTGTGCGATTCACGAGTGCTGGTGATGGGGCTGACCTTCAAGGAGAATTGCCCCGATCTGCGCAACACGCGGGTAATAGATATCCTTGAAGAACTGCAGAGTTACAATATTAGTGTCGATGTCTATGATCCGTGGGTCGATGCCGATGAGGCCGAGAGCGCGTATGGTGTAAGGCCGCTGGAGCAGCCTGAAAAAAATACCTATGATGCTGTTGTGCTGGCGGTAGCTCATGATCAGTTCCGGGATATGGGTGTTTCCGGTATTCGGTCCTTTGGCAAGGCAGCCAGCATAATCTACGATGTAAAGCACCTCCTGCCGGTCGATGATGTTGACGGCCGGCTGTAAGATTTTGAATCCATTTTCCGGGAAAATTAAATGAAAGTTCTGATCACCGGCGCAGCCGGTTTTATTGGCAACAACCTGGCGCTCCGCTTGCTGGAGCGCGGTGACGAAGTCATCGGTATCGATAACCTGAATGATTACTACGACCCGACACTAAAACAGGCGCGGCTGGCACGCGTGGCTGATAACCCGGCTTTTGTCGACGTGCGCATGGATCTGGAAGATCGGGATGGCATTGCCGCAGTATTCAAAGAGCACAGGCCCGAACGCGTGGTTAACCTGGCTGCGCAGGCAGGTGTGCGCTACTCGCTGGAGAATCCGCATTCGTACATAGATACCAATATCGTTGGCTTCATGAATATCCTTGAAGGATGCCGCTATAACGATGTCGAGCACCTGGTATATGCTTCCAGCAGTTCTGTGTATGGTTCCAATACCAACATGCCCTTTTCTGTGCACGACAATGTTGATCACCCGGTCAGCATTTATGCGGCCACCAAGAAGGCCAATGAATTGATGGCGCATACGTACAGTCACCTGTATCGCCTGCCCACCACCGGGTTGCGCTTTTTCACGGTTTATGGACCGTGGGGGCGCCCTGACATGGCGCTGTTCCTGTTTACCCGAAAGATACTTGCCGGCGAACCGATCGATGTATTCAACTATGGAAAACATCGTCGTGACTTCACCTATATCGATGATATCGTTGAGGGGGTCATTCGGACGCTTGACCGGGTAGCGGAGCCCAATCCGTCCTGGAGTGGCGATGCGCCCGATTCGGCCAGCAGCACAGCGCCATACCGCCTGTACAATATTGGTAACAACCAGCCGATTGAGCTGATGCATTACATCGAGGTGCTGGAAGACTGCCTGGGGAAAAAAGCGGAGAAAAATATGCTGCCGCTGCAGGCAGGCGATGTTCCTGATACCTATGCCAATGTGCAGGATTTGATTAATGATACCGGTTACAAGCCGGATATGTCGGTTGAAACCGGTGTAGCCAACTTTGTTGACTGGTACAAGGAATACTACGGGATAGCCACGACCTGAACAGTGGGGCAGGAGGTGTCAGGGGGCTTATTACAGAAAGGACAGACGAATTTTTCTGACCAGGTCCTGCAATGGTTCGACGCCCACGGGCGCAAGGATCTGCCCTGGCAGCAACAGGTGACCCCGTATCGCGTCTGGGTATCGGAGATCATGCTGCAGCAGACCCGGGTGCAGACCGTCATCCCGTATTACCTGCGTTTTATGCAGAGTTTCCCGACCCTGCAGGCACTGGCTGGCGCATCGCTCGATCAGGTGCTGCACCACTGGTCCGGTCTCGGCTATTATGCGCGCGCGCGCAACCTGCACAGGGCGGCACAACAGGTGCGCGACGACTTTGCCGGTGTCTTTCCCGATGACATCGAAACCCTGCAGCAATTGCCCGGTATCGGTCGTTCAACGGCGGGCGCCATCCTTTCGCTGGCGTGTGGGCAACGCCACGCTATCCTCGATGGCAACGTGAAACGGGTGTTGACCCGTTACCACGCAGTAGAAGGCTGGCCGGGCAGGACAGCCGTGCTGAAGCAGCTATGGTCGCTGGCGGAGACATTGACCCCGGCTGAACGTGTGGCTGCGTACAACCAGGCCATGATGGACCTGGGCGCAACCCTGTGTACGCGCAGCAAACCGGATTGCGCGGTTTGTCCGCTGCAGTCGGGGTGTGAAGCGCGCAGGCAACAGCGCCAGCAGGATTTCCCGGCACCAAGGCCGCGCCGCGCGCTGCCGGTGCGCGAAGTCAGGATGCTATTGCTGGTAAACCCGGAGCAGGAAATCTACCTGCAGCAGCGTCCCGCCAGCGGTATCTGGGGCGGCCTGTGGGGGTTCCCGGAATTCGAAACCCGGGATGCACTGGATGGCTGGTGCGATCAGCATACCGGCGCCGGAAACAGTGAAGTAACCGTCTGGCCGGTGGTGCGCCACACCTTCAGCCACTTCCACCTGGATATCACCCCCTGTTACCTGCAGCTACAAAACCCGGCGCATTGTGTGATGGAAGACGGAAACGGGCTCTGGTATAACACGCGTCACCCGGAAACACTGGGATTTGCCGCCCCGGTCAAACGATTGCTGGCACAACTGCAAAAACTCAACTGAGGAGATCCCGAGCATGGCCAGAATGGTGCATTGTGTCAAACTGGGAAAAGAGGCCGAAGGCCTCGATCGGCCTGTTTATCCCGGTGAACTGGGCAAGCGAATTTTCGAGAACGTATCAAAAGAAGCCTGGCAGCAGTGGATGCAGCAGCAGACCATACTCATCAACGAATACCGGTTGTCACCCGTCGAACCGAAGGACCGCAAGTTCCTCGAAGAACAGATGGAAAAGTTCTTTTTCGGTGAAGGCGCCGAGACCCCGCCGGACTACCAGCCGCCTGCCTGACAGGGCAAAAAGCACCGGAAAGTGTGTAAATACCGGGCTCTGCGTCAAAAATACGGCTTCCACTTGACTGCCCCGGTCACTCCCGGTTTAATACGCGCTCTTCACCAAAGGCCAGATAGCTCAGTTGGTAGAGCAGGGGACTGAAAATCCCCGTGTCGGTGGTTCGATTCCACCTCTGGCCACCATATTTATCAACAAGATAAAAGTTTTCTGCTTTTAGTCCCCGTGTCACTCGGTACACTTTCGGTACACCTGTACTGGAAGTGCCGTGGCGGCCATCACCAGGACGCCTCCGAAGACCTGGAAGGCGATCATCCGCAAGCGCGATTGAAATTGAATGATATTTCCAGGTTCTGGAGGTGATTTTGTGGTCCAGGCTTTCGTTTTGGACTCAATAACGTCCACGCTTGACAGGAAGACTGAATCTCCCGATCCTTGAATTCTGCCTTCGTTCGATCTGTGATCCGACCGGCCTGTTGGTGGTCTCTCCGGGCCGATAGAACACTAATCGCAGTGCGGGGAATATTACAAAAATGCTTAAAGAGCGAAGTGCAGCAACTTAATTCAAAAAATAATTTTCAGGAGGAAACTATTATGTCTGTTAATCCAGTAAAGCTGGCTGTTCTGTTCGTGGTCACCGCAAATCTTGTTTTCAGCAATGCATTTGCGACAACGCTGGTCGCACGGGACTGGCAGGCCGCCGGGGATAATGCGTTGACTTATGATAGCAGCACAAACCTCGAATGGCTGGATCTCACGCAAACACTCGGTGAGTCGGTAGTCTATGTCGATTCACAACTCGGTGCCGGCGGAATGTATGACGGATTCAGATACGCAACGCGCACAGAGGTTCAACAACTGTTTATCGACTTTGGACTGTTTTCAGCACCAAATGATGATGCAAGGGTTGCAAGGATCGATGAGTTGGCTGCGTTAATGGGGCAAACCTATCCGGCCAACCCGTCTGCCAATCCGGCGTAAGCGCCAAATGAACCCCACCCTGTTGGCCTGAGTATTTTCTCTGCACGCTGTGCCATTTCAAACATAGCGGAGCAAGAAGATGAGTGTAGCAGAAGAGGATGCTCTGACGGA
>DRQL01000327.1 GCA_011371465.1 Gammaproteobacteria bacterium
CCATGTAGTGGTTCCCGTCAACAATGTTCTTGTACATCTTGGTACGACCGTTCACGTCGTCAGACTTGACGGTCAGCATTTCCTGCAAGGTATAGGAAGCGCCATAGGCCTCCAGCGCCCACACTTCCATCTCACCGAAGCGCTGGCCGCCGAACTGCGCCTTGCCGCCCAGCGGCTGCTGGGTAACCAGGCTGTACGGACCGGTTGAACGTGCGTGCATCTTGTCGTCCACCAGGTGGTTCAGTTTCAGGATGTACATGTAACCCACCGTGACCTGGCGCTCAAACGCATCGCCGGTGCGGCCGTTGTACAGGGTGGTCTGACCGGTCTCCGGCAGGTCGGCGAGGCGCAGCATGGTTTTGATATCCTCTTCGGCAGCACCGTCAAATACCGGCGTTGCCATCGGCACACCCTTGCGCAGGTTCTCCGCCAGATTGACGATCTCCTCGTCGCTGAACGAATCCAGGTCTTCGTGCTTGCCGCTGGAGGCGTTATAGATTTCGCCCAGGAACTTGCGCAACTCCTGTACTTTGGCCTGCGCATCCAGCATTTTACCGATCTTCACGCCCAGCCCGGACGCGGCCCAGCCCAGGTGTGTTTCCAGCACCTGGCCGACGTTCATGCGCGAAGGCACGCCGAGCGGGTTGAGCACGATATCGACCGGGGTACCGTTTTCGTCGTAGGGCATGTCCTCCACCGGCACAATCATGGAAATAACACCCTTGTTGCCGTGACGTCCGGCCATCTTGTCGCCCGGCTGCACACGGCGCTTGACGGCCATATAGACCTTGACCATCTTCAGCACGCCCGGCGCCAGGTCATCACCCGCGGTGATCTTGTTGCGCTTCTCTTCCAGGCGCGCGTCAAAATCCTTGCGCAGCTCTTCCAGCTGGCGAGCAGCGGTTTCCAGTTGCTGGTTGGCCTCTTCGTTCTTCAGGCGAATCTCGAACCACTTGCTCTTGTCCAGCTCATCAAGGTAGGACCGGGTGATCTTGCTGCCGGCCTTGAGCTTGTCGGGTCCACCGTCGGCGGTCTTGCCGGTGAGCAGCTTCTCAACGCGCTGGAAGATATCGCCTTCCATGATGCGCAGCTGGTCGTTCAGGTCCTTCTTGATGCCGGCGATCTGTTCCTCTTCGATCTGCAGGGAACGCGCGTCTTTCTCTACACCGTCGCGCGTAAACACCTGCACGTCGATGATGGTGCCATCCATGCCGGAGGGTACGCGCAGCGAGGTATCCTTCACGTCCGAGGCTTTCTCGCCGAAAATGGCGCGCAGCAGCTTCTCTTCCGGCGTCAGCTGGGTCTCGCCCTTGGGCGTCACCTTGCCGACCAGGATGTCACCCGGCTTCACCTCGGCACCGATATATACGATACCGGACTCGTCCAGCTTGCCCAGCGCACCCTCGCCCACATTGGGGATATCACCGGAAATTTCCTCCGGCCCCAGCTTGGTATCGCGCGCCACGCAGGTCAGCTCCTCGATATGAATGGTGGTGAAACGGTCTTCCTGCACCACCCGTTCGGAGATCAGGATCGAGTCCTCGAAGTTGTAGCCGTTCCAGGGCATGAAAGCGATACGCAGGTTCTGTCCCAGCGCCAGCTCGCCCATGTCAGTACTCGGCCCGTCGGCCAGCACGTCACCGCGCGCAACCACATCGCCCGGCGACACCAGCGGCCGCTGGTTGATGCAGGTATTCTGGTTGGAGCGCGTGTACTTGGTGAGATTGTAGATATCCACACCCGGCTCGCCCGCCACGGTCTCGTCGTCGTTGACGCGCACCACGATACGACCCGCATCGACGGTTTCGACCACGCCACCGCGCTTCGACACCACGGTAACACCGGAGTCGACTGCCACGGTGCGTTCGATACCGGTACCCACCAGCGGCTTCTCGGCGCGCAGGGTCGGCACCGCCTGGCGCTGCATGTTGGAACCCATCAATGCGCGGTTGGCATCATCGTGCTCCAGGAACGGGATCAGGGCTGCAGCCACGGAAACGATCTGCTTGGGCGAAACATCGATGTAGTCCACCCGGTCCGGCGTCGACAGGGTGAATTCATTCTGGTGGCGACAGGAAACCAGCTCGTCGGTCAGCTTGCCTTTGGCGTCTACCGTCGCGTTGGCCTGGGCAATCACGTACTGACCTTCCTCGATCGCCGACAGGTACTCGACTTCATCGGTCACCCGGCTGTCCACTACCCTGCGGTAGGGCGTTTCCAGGAACCCGTACTCGTTGGTGCGTGAATACACGGCCAGCGAGTTGATCAGGCCAATATTCGGTCCTTCAGGTGTCTCGATCGGGCACACCCGGCCGTAGTGCGTAGGATGCACGTCGCGCACCTCGAACCCGGCGCGTTCACGGGTCAGACCACCCGGGCCGAGCGCCGATACGCGGCGCTTGTGGGTCACTTCGGAGAGCGGGTTGTTCTGGTCCATGAACTGCGACAACTGGCTGGAACCGAAGAATTCCTTGATAGCAGCGGCCACCGGTTTGGCATTGATCAGCTCCTGCGGCATCAGGCTTTCGGACTCGGCCACGCTGAGGCGCTCGCGCACGGCGCGTTCAACACGCACCAGGCCAATGCGGAATACATTTTCCGCCATCTCTCCCACGCAACGGATGCGGCGGTTACCCAGGTGGTCGATATCGTCAACCACACCGTTACCGTCACGGATATTCACCAGCGTGGTCATGACATCGAGGATATCCGAACTGTCACCGCGCTCCTCGACGGCCTTGATCGCGCTTTCGTCCTTTTTCTCCGCACGCTGTTTGAAATACACGCTGTCGTACAGGATACCCAGGCCCGTATCACCTTCGCGACCAACGCGGCGGTTGAACTTCATGCGGCCTACCGCGGACAGGTCATAGCGTTCAAAGGTAAAGAACAGGTTATGGAACAGGTTCTGCGCGGCATCCTTGGTCGGCGGCTCGCCCGGACGCATCATGCGGTAGATTTCCACCTGGGCTTCCAGCTGCGTGGTCGTGGGGTCGATACGCAGGGTATTGGAAATGTAGGGACCACGATCGAGATCGTTGGTGTATATCGTACGGATTTCCCTGATACCCGCTTCACGCAGCGCAGCGATCAGTTCTTCGGTGAGTTCGTCATTGGCATTGGCGATGACTTCACCGGTTTCGGTATTGATCACATTGTGAGCCAGCACCTTGTCCAGCAGGTACTCTTCCGGCACATCCAGGGTCTTCACCCCGGTTTTTTCCAGTTCGCGGATGTGACGCGCAGTCACACGACGTCCTTCCTCGACAATGACCTTGTTCTTCACCTTGATATCGAACAGGGCGGTTTCTCCGCGCAGACGTTCCGGCACCAGGTCCAGTTCAATCTTGTCCTTGCCGATGCGGAAAGTATTGGTGTCGAAGAAAATATCGATAATCTGCTCGGTCTCATAGCCGAGGGCGCGCAACAGCACGGTGGCCGGCAGCTTGCGACGGCGGTCGATGCGCACGAACAGCGAATCCTTGGCGTCAAACTCAAAGTCCAGCCAGGAACCACGGTAGGGGATCACGCGCGCGGAGAACAACAGCTTGCCGGAGGAATGGCTCTTGCCCTTGTCGTGGTCAAAAAACACGCCCGGAGAACGGTGCAACTGGGAAACGATGACGCGTTCGGTACCGTTGATCACAAAGGTGCCGTTGTCCGTCATCAGCGGCAGTTCGCCCATGTAGACTTCCTGCTCCTTGATATCCTTGATGGACTTGTTGGCGCCTTCCTTGTCGTAAATAATCAGTCGTACCAGGGCGCGCAGCGGTGCCGCGTAGGTCATGCCGCGCAACTGGCATTCCTTGACGTCGAATACCGGCGTACCCAGGCGGTAACTCACGTAATCCAGCGCCGCGGTACCGGCATAACTGGTAATGGGGAACACCGACGAAAACGCTGCGTGCAGGCCCTTGTCCTGGCGCTTGTCCTGGTCGGTATCGGCTTGCAGAAACGCCCGATAGGAATTCAGCTGGGTCGCGAGCAGGTATGGCACATCCATAATGCTCTGCCGCTTGCCGAAATCCTTGCGGATACGTTTCTTTTCGGTAAAGCTGTAGGCCATCGGTGTTCCTCTCTAAGTAATTCTGTATGTAGCTAACGGGAAAAGGCCGGCAGCGGAAATCCGCTACCAGCCACTCCCGGACATCGGAATGCCTGCGGGCATCAAGGTCGTTATTTGACCTCGACGGATGCGCCGGCTTCTTCCAGTTGCTTCTTGATGTCTTCGGCTTCGTCCTTGGACGCGCCTTCCTTGACCGGTGAAGGCGCACCTTCCACCAGTTCCTTGGCTTCCTTCAGACCCAGACCGGTGATGCTGCGCACGGCCTTGATCACGGAAACCTTGTTGGAACCGAAGCTCGTCATCACCACGTCGAACTCGGTCTTCTCTTCGGCTGCAGCACCGGCATCACCACCGGCGGCTGCCGGGGCGGCGGCCACAGCGGCCGCTGCGGATACACCGAATTTTTCTTCCATCGCGGAGATCAGGTCGACGACCTCCATCACACTCATGTTGGAAATTGCTTCCAGGATGTCTTCTTGAGACGCTGCCATAATTGCTTACTCCAAAAAAATAAATAGTTACGTATAAAGTCTAGGCTGACTGTTTCTGGTCGCGGATCGCGGCCACCGTACGAACCAGCTTGCCGGGCACCTCGTTGAGGGTGCGGACAAACTTCTCGGTCGGGGCTTTCATCACGGCCATGAGCAGGCTGATTGCCTGGTCGCGGGTCGGCATCTTCGCCAGACGATCCAGGTCAGCCGCTGCGAGCATTTCACCGCCGAACGACACCAGCTTCGGCACCAGCTTGTCATGCTCTTTGGCAAAGTCCTTTACCAGTCGCGCAGCTGCACCCGGCTCTTCCCGGGAGAAAGCCAGCAACAGCGGGCCGGTCAGACCGTCCTGCATGCATTCAAAGTCAGTACCTTCAACGGCACGTTTGGCCAGCGTGTTCTTGACCACCCGAAGATAGACTCCGCCGTCGCGCGCCTTCGCACGCAGCTCGGTCATTTCTCCCACGGTAAGACCACAATACTCGGCAGCAACTGCTGAATGCGCCTCGGCGGCGATTACAGCAACCTCGGAAACTACAGCCTTTTTCGCTTCAAGACTTAGTGCCACCTGATTACCTCCATCGGACGGGGCGGAATATCCGTCCTGTCCATTGTTGCAGTGCCTGCACGCGTACGGCAGCAGGACACCGGTTGCGGTGGCCTCGAACAGGAAAGCATCTTGTCGGGGCTACACCATCTGCGCAGGTCACCGGTTCCCCGGTCATTAAGCCTCGCGGCACCTGCGGTCTTTGACGGCTTCCCGAACGTTCCGGGCAGCGTCAAAACATTCGGGCGTGCCGCGACCAGCGCGGCACACCCGTCATACGGGAACTAGGCCTCCAGCGTCGTCTGGTCGACGACCAGACCCGGTCCCATGGTTGAGGAAACCGTCACCTTCTTCATGAACACGCCCTTGGCCGAAGCCGGCTTCAACTTGTTCAGGTCGGTGATCAGCGCCTGCAGATTCTCTTTCAGGTCGGCCGGCTTGAAATCCACCTTGCCGATGGAACAGTGAATAATACCGGCCTTGTCGGTGCGGTAACGCACCTGCCCGGCCTTGGCATTCTTTACTGCTGTGGCCACATCCGGGGTAACCGTACCCACTTTCGGGTTGGGCATCAGGCCGCGCGGACCCAGGATCTGGCCCAGCTGGCCGACCACGCGCATGGCGTCCGGGCTGGCGATCACAACGTCGAAGTCCATATTGCCCTTTTTGACTTCCTCCGCCAGGTCATCCATGCCGACGATGTCCGCGCCGGCCTCTTTGGCGGCATCCGCGTTGGCGCCCTGCGTAAAGACCGCAACGCGCACGGTTTTGCCGGTGCCGTTGGGCAACACCGTGGAGCTGCGCACGACCTGGTCGGATTTACGTGGATCCACGCCGAGATTGATGCTGACATCGACGGATTCCCTGAATTTCGGCGAAGCCACCTCGTTTAACAGCGCCAGCGCCTCCTCGACAGGATACTGCTTGCCGGGCTCGACCTTTTCGCTGATCATTTTGGCTCGTTTGCTCAGTTTGGCCATGACTAGTTCACCCCCTCGGTATCCAGGCCCATGCTGCGTGCAGTACCGGCAACGGTCCGCACGGCGGCGTCCATATCGGCCGCGGTCAGGTCAGGCATCTTGACGGTGGCGATCTCTTCCAGCTGGGCACGGTTCACCTTGCCCACCTTGACGGTGTTGGGGGTACCCGAACCCTTGGCAATACCGGCCGCCTTCCTCAGCAGCACGGCTGCCGGGGGGGTTTTGGTGATAAAGGTGAAACTGCGGTCACCGTAGACGGTGATGACCACCGGCACCGGCATCCCTTTCTCAAGGCTCTGCGTCTGCGCATTGAACGCCTTGCAGAATTCCATGATATTGACGCCATGCTGACCCAGCGCGGGGCCGACAGGGGGACTGGGATTGGCGTCCTGGGCCGGCACCTGCAGCTTGATGTACGCCTCGATTTTCTTAGCCATGAATCATACTCCTGTGGGTACAAGCGCCTCGCGGCTCCCCGGTTTTAAAATCAGCCTTTCTCGACCTGGCCAAATTCCAGATCGACCGGCGTGGAACGACCGAAAATCATCACTGCGACCCGCAGTTTGCTCTTTTCGTAGTTGACCTCTTCCACCACACCGTTGAAATCATTGAAGGGTCCATCGGTAACCCGCACCACCTCGCCCGGCTCGAACAGTACTTTCGGCCGCGGCTTCTCGGTACCTTCCTGGATACGCTGCAGGATGGCATCGGCCTCCTTGTCCGTGATCGGCGCCGGGTGGTCGGTGGTGCCGCCGATAAAACCCAGCACCTTGGGCACATCCTTCACCATGTGCCAGGTGTCGTTATCCATCTCCATCTGCACCAGCACGTAACCGGGGAAGAACTTGCGCTCGCTGCGGCGTTTCTGCCCTTCGCGCATCTCCACGACTTCTTCGGTGGGAATCAGGATTTCACCGAACTTGTCCTGCATCCCGTTACGTTCGATGCGGTCGAGCAGGGACTGCTTGACCCGATTCTCGAACCCGGAATAGGCGTGCACTACATACCAACGCATCGCCATCTGTTCAGCCTCCCTGTCCAGTCAGCAAGCGGATTGCCCACAAAAGAACCATGTCCATCAGCCACAGTACGACGCCCATCAGCACCACCACGAACAGGACAGCCAGCGTGGTCTGTACGGTCTCGGCCCGGGTAGGCCAGACCACCTTGCGGACTTCCGTACGCGTATTCCCGATAAAGGCCCAGGTCGAGCGGCCCAGCGCGGTCTGTGATGCCACGAACACGGAAAGGCCGGCGATGACCAGCAGACCCAGTACACGTAACAGCAGCGACTGGTCCGCAAACCAGAAGAAAGCCACTACGCCGCCACCAAGCAGGACCAGCGCCAGCGTCAATTTTACGGTATCCAGGCTGGATGCCTGTGCTTCTGTATTCATACGTCCCGATACTAATGGCAGGCCAGGAGGGAATCGAACCCCCAACCTGCGGTTTTGGAGACCGCTGCTCTGCCAATTGAGCTACTGGCCTAACTAACACAAGGGGCGGGGACCGCGCTTCGCGCCGTCCCCGCCCGCAAAACAAACTTACTCGATAATCTTTGCGACCACACCGGCGCCGACGGTACGACCGCCTTCGCGGATCGCAAAGCGCAGCCCTTCTTCCATCGCAATCGGCGCAATCAGCGACACCGTCATCTTGATGTTGTCGCCCGGCATC
>DRQL01000328.1 GCA_011371465.1 Gammaproteobacteria bacterium
CGGGCGTGCGGTGCGCTGTCGGTACCGAGAAAGAATTTCGGGTTGCCGCTGGTGGCGGCGTCCAGCAGGGCCAGCCGGTGCTGCTCGCGTTTCAGTACCGGCAGGCAGTAGTGGTGCGGGCGGATACCGCCGGCGAACAGGGCATTGCGGTTCATCAGCAGGTGGTGTGCGGTCAGGGTCGCGGCGACCCGGTCGCCGCTGTCGATGACGAACTCGATACCCTGGCGGGTACTGACGTGCTCCAGTACCAGTCTGAGATCGGGCAGGCGCGCAGCCAGTGGTGCGAGTACCCGTTCAATAAACACCGCCTCGCGGTCAAACACGTCCACCTCCGGGTCCGTGACCTCACCGTGCACCAGCAGCGGCATGCCGATTTCCTGCAGGGTTTCCAGTACCGGCATGACCTTGCCGATGTCGGTGACTCCCGAGTCGGCATTGGTAGTGGCCCCGGCGGGATAGTACTTGACCGCGTGGATGCAGCCGCTGGCCTGTGCCTTGCGCACTTCGGCACTGCGGGTATTGTCGGTCAGGTAGAGGGTCATCAGCGGTTCAAAGCGGCTGTCCGCCGGCAACGCAGCAAGGATGCGTTCGCGGTAGGCCAGTGCACTCGCGGTGTCCGTCACCGCGGGCTTCAGGTTGGGCATGATGATGGCGCGGCCGAAGTGCCGTGCCGTATGCGGAACGACCGTTTGCAGCGCAGCGCCGTCACGCACATGCAGGTGCCAGTCGTCCGGGCGGCGGATGGAGATTTTCACAGCGGGTATATTCCGGTCGTTTTCCGTTGATTTTTCGACGCTTTTACAACAATTGCCGACATTTTTCACCTTGACCTGCCCGACTAAAACACAGATCATACCGGGCTGGATTTTGGCCGGGTAGCCGAACCGCGTGGGCGGGTGGCCGGACCAGGCGGCAAGCGCGCTGCCTGGTGCCGCAGCATGCTCAATATTCACTGAAATATCAATTATTTCTATTCACAGACGGGGCTGTGTCAGCCCCCTGGAACAGCAAGGAGCCTCATGAACCTCGCCGACAAAAAACGGCTGCTGCGCGAAATGTTGTTTGCGCGGCGCTTTGAGGAGCGCTGCTACGAAGCGTACGTCGAACGAAAAATTGGTGGTTTCCTGCACCTGTATTCGGGTGAGGAAGCCTGCGCGCACGGGGTGCTGGAAGCCTCGAAAAAGGGGCATGACTACGTCATCACCAGTTACCGCGATCACGTCCACGCCATCAAGTGCGGCGCGGATCCGAAAAAGGTCATGGCCGAGCTGTATGCAAAGGAGACCGGCTCATCCAAAGGGCGTGGCGGCTCCATGCACATCTTCGACGTAGAGCACCGCTTTATGGGCGGCTATGCGCTGGTAGGCGGCCCGTTCCCGCTGGCGGCCGGCATGGCCAAGGCGATCAAGATGAAAGGCGGCGATGAAATCGTGATCTGCTTCCTGGGGGATGCCGCCAATAACCAGGGGACGTTTCACGAATCGCTGAACATGGCCAAGCTGTGGGATCTGCCGGTGTTGTATGTCTGTGAAAACAACCTGTACGGCATCGGCACCCGTATCGATCGTTCCACTGCGGTCATCGACCAGTACAAGCGTGTCTCCGGTTACAACATTCCCTCCGCGCAGGAAGACGGCCAGGACATCGAGAAGGTCTTCAAGGCAGCGAAAAAAGCGATCAACCATGTGCGCTCCGGCAAGGGTCCCTATTTTCTGGAACTCATGACCTATCGTTACCGTGGTCACTCCATGTCCGACTCCAATGCCTACCGTTCCAAGAGCGAGGAACGCATGTGGTCGAACCGCGATCCCATCATCATGTTGCGCGATCGCCTGATCGAAGCGGGTGAACTGACCGGCGAGGATTACAAGGCGATGGATACCGAGGTGCTGGACGAGATCGAGGATGAAGTCATTGCCTTTGCCGAGTCCTCCCCGGAACCGCGCGTCGATGAACTGGAAAAATACACCCTGGCCGAAAATGACCCCTGGGTGTACGGAGGGGGCCGCTGATGGCTGAACTGATGTACTGGGAAGCGATCCGTCGTGCCCACGATGAAGAAATGACCAATGACCCGCTGGTGATCTGCATGGGCGAGGATATCGGCGTTGCCGGTGGCACCTACAAGGCCACCAACGGCCTGTATGACAAGTACGGTCCGGAGCGCGTCATCGATACACCGATATCCGAAAACGGCTATACCGGTCTCGGCATCGGTGCCTCTTTCCTGGGCGTGCGCCCGATCATCGAGATCATGTCCGTGAACTTTGCCTGGCTGGCCATGGACCAGCTGTTCAACAGCGCGGCCAAGGTGCGCTACATGTCGGGTGGCCAGCTGACAGCGCCGGTGGTGGTGCGTTCTGCAGGTGGTACCGCTCACCAGCTGGGTGCACAGCACTCTGCGCGCATGGAGAAAGTGTTCATGAGTATCGCGGGCTTGCGCGTGGTGACGCCGAGCAACCCCCGCCAGGCCTACGGCCTGCTCAAGTCGGCCGTGCGCTGCAATGACCCGGTATACATCAACGAACACGAACTCATGTACAACATGAAAGGCGAAGTGCCCGACGAGGAATATTTCCACCCGCTGGTAGGTTCCGAAGTGGCGCGTGAGGGGCGTGATGTCACGCTGTTCGGTTACAACATTTCCGTGCACTGGTGTCTGCAGGCGGCCGAGACCCTGTCGAAGCAGTACGGTATCGAGGCCGAAGTTATCGACCTGTTCGCGCTGGCGCCGCTGGACCGTGCCGGTATCGTGGCTTCGGTGCGCAAGACGCACCGCGCTGTGATCGCCGAGGAAGCCGAGCCGGCCGTGGGTGTGGGCGCTGAAGTGATGGCCATCATCAACGAAGAATGCTTCTTCGAACTCGATGCGGCGCCGGTGCGTGTATCCGCGGTCAATGTCCCCATTCCCTACAACCACACGCTGGAAAAAGCGGCGATTCCCAACGCCGGCGATGTCGTGGCGGCTGTGCGCAAGATGCTCGGCAAGTGAATTTCTGATACGGGATCCATCCATGGCTGAACCCTATGTAATCAAGATGCCCCAGCTGTCCGACACCATGACCGAAGGCGTGGTGGTCAGCTGGGAAAAGAATATCGGCGACCGCGTCGAGCGCGGTGACATTGTGGCCACGGTGGAAACCGACAAGGCGATCATGGACGTGGAAGTATTCCGCGAAGGCTACCTGTCCGGTCCGTTGACCCCGGTCGACAGTACGGTGCCGGTCGGTGAAGCCATTGCCTTCCTGGTGGCGAGTGCCGACGAGGTGCAGCAGGAGGGTGCTGCCGCACCCGCGCCGGTTACAACCGGTGATGACAGCGCGCCGGCCATCCGGGAGAGCGAGCCGGAACAGCCGGAAGCTGCCGTAGCGCAGGCACCCGCCGGCGCGTCTTTCACCATTGCCATGCCGCAGTTGTCCGACACCATGACCGAAGGCGTGCTGGTCAGCTGGGAAAAAGCGGTTGGCGACAGGATCGGGCGCGGCGACATCGTGGCCACGGTGGAAACCGACAAGGCCATCATGGATGTCGAAGTGTTCCGCGAAGGCTACCTGTCCGGTCCGCTGGTGCCGGTAGATGCCACGGTGCCGGTCGGTGCGCCGCTGGCCTACCTGGTGGGTGAAGCGGGCCAGGTGGTCAACGAAGAAGCGGCACCGGCTGCGGCGACCACGAAGCAGGAGCAGCGTACAGACGATACACCGGCGCCGGCGGCTTCCGGGCCGGCAGCCACACCCGCGGCGGTAAGCGGCGGCATGCCGGCCGCGCGCCCGCAGGGCCGGGGAGCCACCCCCTATGCGCGCGCCATCGCCGGTTCGCGTGGTATCGACCTGTCCACACTGGGTGGCACCGGGCCGGGCGGCGTCATCGTGGCCGCCGATGTGCAGTCGGCACAGTCATCTGCAGCGCCGGCTGCCGCGGGCTTCCCGCAGGTCGACGTGCCGGGGGACGGCCGCGCCATGAACAAGCTGGAAAAAGCCATCAGCGATGCCATGACCGGCTCGCTGGGTATGCCGACCTTCCACGTAACCACGCACATCCGGCTCACGGCACTGATCAAGGCCTCCAAGGCACAGGGTTCCTCGGTGACCGTTACCATCGCCAAAGCCTGTGCCCTGGCCATGCAGCAATTCCCGAAAATGAACTGGTGTTACCAGCCGCAGGACCGGCTGGTGGAACGCAGCAACGTGGATGTCGGTATGGCCGTATCGGCCGATGGCGGTGGCCTGGTGGTGCCGGTGTTGCGTGGTTGTGAAAGCCGCGAACTCGGCGAACTCAATGAGGACTGGAAAGACCTGGTGGAACGCGCGCGCAAGCGGCGCCTGAAACCGGAGGAGTACAGTGGCTCGACCTTCCAGATTTCCAACATGGGCATGTTCGGTGTCAGCCATTTCGACGCCATCGCCACGCCGGGCATTGCCGCCATCCTGGCGATATCGGCCAACACCGAACAGGGCAGCCCCTTTACCATCACAGCGGATCACCGTGTCGTGAACGGCGCCGAAGTGGCGATGTACCTCAAGGCCCTGAAAGAGCTGATCGAACAGCCCGATGCCTGGATGGGTCCGAGCGGTCCCGCTGTGCCGGAAGGCGACTGGGACTATGACGTAGTCGTGGTCGGTGGCGGCCCCGGTGGTGAAGACTGTGCGCGTGATCTGGTCGCACACGGCCTCAAAGTAGCCATGATCAACGATTCACCATTCCCCGGCGGCGAATGCCTGTGGCGCGGCTGTATCCCTTCCAAGGCCTGGCGTGCCGCGGCGGACCGCATTCGCGACCGCCTGCACGACAGCCACCTGGGTATCACGCCGGGCAAGCCGAAGCTGGACTGGAGCGCGCTGGAAGCAACCCGTCGCAAGGTGCTGGAAACGCGCGGTGACATGGCGCTGAAAACCGACAAGGGCGTGAAGATCAGGTATGTGCAGGGTTTCGGGCGTTTTGTTGACGACCATACCCTGTTCGTCGATACCTCGGGCAACCAGGACGATCCCCACACACGCGCCACTACCGCAGACCAGCCACAGGGTGAGAATATAACTTTTGGCTGTGCGGTGATCGCAACCGGTGCACCGCCCTTTGTACCACCCATTCCCGGCGCCGTGGAAGGCCTGGTCGAGGGTGGCGGAGTACTGACCTCGGATACCGTCTGGCAGCTGCAACAGCAGCCGAAAAAACTGGTAGTCATAGGTGGTGGTGCCATCGGCCTGGAAATGGCGCAGATCTTCCAGGACTTCGGTACCCAGGTGACCCTGCTGGAGGCGCAGGAACGCATCCTCGCCGAAGTGGAGCCGGAAATTGCCAAGCACCTGACCGGCGTGCTCAACGACGACCCGCGCCTGACGGTGCATACCTCGGTACAGATCGAAAAGATCAGCGGCAAGGCCGGCGCGGTCAGCGTCAAGTACAAGGACAGTGACGGCAAGGCGCATACCATCAAGGTCGACTACGTCATCATGGGCACCGGCAAGCGGCCGGTGCTGGACGGGCTGGACCTGGACAAGGCGGGCGTCGCCAGCGAAAGAAGTATCATCCGTGCCGATGCGCGCTGTCGCACCAGCGTGCCGCACATTTTCGCCATCGGCGATGTGATCGGTGGCCTGATGCTGGCGCATACAGCGGCGCAACAGGGCCGTGTAGCGGCCGCGACCATCCTGGGCGAAGACATGAAGTACGACCAGGACAAGGACTGCGGCGTGATCTTCACGCGTCCCGAAGCAGCGTTTGTTGGCCTGTCGGTCGAGCAGGCGAAGGCCAAGGGCATCGATGCGGTGGAAGCCAAGGTGCCGATGAATATCGACGCCAAGGCCATGATCAACAACGAGCTGCACGGCATGATCAAGATCGTGGCGGACAAGAAGACGCAGCGAATCATCGGTGTACACCTGTTGGCGGATCATGCGGATACGCTGATCGGTGAGGCGGTGATGATGGTGTCGGGTAACATGACGCTGGAGCAGGTGGGGCATGCGATCCACCCGCATCCTACACAGACGGAGATGTTCGGTGAGCTGGCACGGCGGCTGGGGTCGCGGTTGCGGCGCAGCGCAAAGATGAAGGCTAAAGCCTGACCGTTACCGGCAACGGGAGTGCGTGTACCCGGATTCGGGTCGATGACTTGCCCGCTGCGCGGGTTCCCTGCGCTTCTCGTAAAAAGCGGCGCGAACCCAAACTCGCGGTTTCTGCGAAACCGCTCAGACAAGGGTTCGCTTCATCCGCTTTTTACTGCGATGCTCGGCTGCGTCAACGACCCGAATCCGGGTACACGTACTCCCGTCTCATACAGCGGAGCACAGGTTCCGGTGAATGCGATGGTTGGGAAGGGCGTTGTCTGTCTGATTCCAGGGCGTTGATGCAGCCGAGCATCGCAGGCATTTTGCGATAGAGCGAGCGTCTGTTTGAGCGAATCGAAGATTCGCGAGTTCAGCGAGCGCGCAAAATGTCGAGAAGCGCAGGGAACCCGCGCAGCGGGCAAATCATCGACCTGGAATCAGACAGACAACGCCCTTTTTGCCAATGTGGATAAAGAAAAGGTTTTTACCATGTCAAAAGTAAACAAAGTCGTCCTCGCTTACTCAGGTGGTCTGGATACCTCCATTATCCTCAAGTGGCTGGAGGACACCTACGGTTGCGAGGTGGTGACCTTCACCGCCGACATCGGCCAGGGCGAGGAAGTCGAACCGGCGCGCGCCAAGGCACAGGCGATGGGTGTGAAGGAAATCTACATCGAGGACCTGCGCGAGGATTTTGCACGAGACTACGTCTTCCCGATGTTTCGCGCCAACGCCATCTATGAAGGAGAATACCTGCTCGGCACATCGATTGCCCGGCCGCTGATCGCCAAACGCCTGGTAGAGATCGCCAACGAGACCGGTGCGGACGCCATTTCGCACGGCGCCACCGGCAAAGGCAATGACCAGGTGCGTTTTGAACTGGGCGCCTATGCTCTGAAACCGGACGTGAAGGTAATCGCGCCCTGGCGCGAGTGGGACCTGGGTTCGCGGGAATCGCTGATGGCCTACGCGGAACAACACGGCATCCCGGTGGACTTCAACAAAGGCAAAAAATCACCGTACTCGATGGACGCCAACTCACTGCACATATCCTACGAGGGCGGCATCCTGGAAGATCCCTGGGCAGAGCCGGAAGAATCGATGTGGCGCTGGACCGTCGCGCCGGAACAGGCGCCGGATGCCCCGGCCTACGTGGAGCTGGAATATAAAAACGGTGACATCGTGGCCATCGATGGCAAAGCCGTAACCCCGGGCCAGGTAATGGAACAGCTGAACAAACTGGGCGGCGAAAACGGCGTAGGCCGGGATGACATCGTGGAAAATCGCTACGTAGGCATGAAATCGCGCGGCTGCTACGAAACGCCCGCAGGCACCATCATGCTCAAGGCGCACCGCGCCATGGAATCGCTGACCCTGGATCGCGAAGTGGCGCACCTGAAGGACGAACTGATGCCGCGCTACGCTGAACTGGTATACAACGGCTACTGGTGGAGTCCCGAGCGGGAAATGATGCAACAGATGATCGATGCCTCGCAGGCCAGCGTGAACGGCAAGGTGCGCGTCAAGCTGTACAAGGGTAATGTAATCATTGCGGGTCGCATGTCCGCAACGGATTCCCTGTTCGACGAACGCATTGCCACCTTTGAGGATGACGAGGGCGCTTACAACCAGAAAGACGCCGAAGGTTTCATCAAGCTGAATGCGCTGCGACTGCGCATAGCCGCGCGCAGGAAGCCGTAGGCAGCAGGGGGAAAGAGGAAAACCTTATGCGCATACTGCATACCATGTTACGGGTCGGTGACCTGGATCGATCCATCAGGTTTTATACCGAAGTGCTGGGCATGCGCCTGTTACGGAAGAAAGACTATCCCGACGGCAGGTTCACACTGGCGTTCATCGGTTACGGCGACGAATCCGAAAATACCGTCATCGAACTGACGTACAACTGGGATACCGATCACTATGAGCTCGGTACCGGCTACGGCCACATCGCACTGGAAGTGGACGACGTCTACGAGGCAACCGCAGAGATCAGCAGGCGGGGCGGGAAAATTCTGCGCGAAGCCGGGCCGATGAATGCCGGCACGACCATTATTTCCTTCGTGGAGGACCCGGACGGGTATCCCATCGAGCTGATCGGGAAGAAGACC
>DRQL01000329.1 GCA_011371465.1 Gammaproteobacteria bacterium
GGTTGTTGATGACATCCTTGAGACGGTTGAATTCGGCATCGTGCGTATCGATGGTGGCGCGCTCCGGCTCTTCCGCCTCGATGGCCGCTTCTGTTTCCGTGTCCCCGGTCTGCGCTTCCGGGACCTCGGCCACTGTCTCGGGCTCGGGGCGCAGCTGCTCGATCAGTTCACTCATCCCCGCCGCCAGGCGATCCTGGAACTCAACCGGGTTGTTCTCCAGCGCGCGCGCCTCGATTTCCATTTCCAGGAACTGTTTGCGCAGCAGCAGTAACTCTGCCGCCTTTTTTTCCGCATCGTCTTCCGACGCAGCGGCACGGTCGATGAGTTCCTGGTTGCGTAGCACTTCATCGCGCAGGTACTGCTCGAAGTCGGTCGCCTCACCATCTTCCTGCCGGGCCTGTTTCAGTTTCACCTGCAAGGCACGCACCGTGTCCGCGAGACGCCGGCTGCGTACCACGAAGAACACGGTGACGACAGCCAGCACAATGGCCATCTCCAGTACGCCAAGCAACGCAAAAATATGGATCTGCAGGTCTTCCATTCTATTCCGTAGCACTCACACGCATTGCACCCTGGCTAGCCGGCGGATTCTTCCTCATCGTCCCCGTCTTCTTCATCTTCAGTGTCTGCGGCTGCGGCTGCGGTTTTGCGTTTCTTTAAAAACCACCAGACCGCAAAGCCGATACCGCCCAGCAGCAGGTTGATGCCAATGAATACGCCGATCGCAAGACCCAGGCTGATCCCCTTTTTCTTTGCCGGTTCGGGTGCCGGTTCCGGTTCAGCCGCTTCAGGTTCGGCGGCAGGCGGCGCTTCGGCAGGTTCTTCCACGGCGCTCTCCACCTCCGCAGGGGGTATCGGTTCCGGTGCTTTCTCTGCCACGGGTTCGGTACTGGCCGGCTCGGGCGCCGGCGGCTCAAGCCCCGGTGGCGGCGCAGCCACCTCGAAATGAACCGTTTTCTGTCGTTCAAAGGTTTCGCCCTTGGCGATAATACTGAGCCGGTAGTCACCGGGGTTTTCGTAACTGAGGGTATTGGAATAAATGCCGTCGGCCGGTTTCCTGTCCCCGTATTCACCACGGTCAAACAGGTCAAAGCGCACGCTGTTACCGTTCGGGTCTTCTATTTCCATCTCGAACCGGGTATTGGTCAGCACCGCTTCCCGGTCCAGCAGCTTGCCGTCCTGCTCCAGCCAGGTTTCCAGCACCATATCCTTGCCCACCTCCAGGCTGGGGTTCTGCGGGTTATGGTTGAGGCTCATATTGGTGACAATGTACGCTCGGTTCCTGCCGCCGGTATACAGCAGCTTCCAGGTGCCCGGCTCGGGTTTTTTCAGGGTAATCATGTCGAAGTGGTGGGAAACAAACCATTTGACGTTTTCACCGGCCGTATCGGAATCGAGTTTCCTGCCCTGCGGTGACTGCAGGTAGATGCGCACATCCTCGCGTTCCTTGGAAGCGACGATGGTCACCTCCTCGATGGAGTCGTCGACCACGAACTCGCCGCCTTCGATCGGCAGCATGTCCGGGTCCTTGGCGCTTTCGAATATGGCGCTGAACACCTCGTGCAGGTCCTGGTCGCTGCGCGCCAGCTTGAACAAGGCACCCGTTTCGTTGGCCAGTTCCTTCAACAGGTCCATGTCGGACGCCTCGGTAAAGGCGATGGTATACACCTTGACGCCACTTTCCTTCGCAGCCTGTAACAGTTCACCCCGCAATTTTCTGGTCAGCGCCCAGTCTTCGTCGGTGTCGCCCACGTCCATCTTGCCGTCAGACATGAGCACCAGCATTTTTTCCTGTCCCGCCTGGCCTTCCTTTTCCAGCATGGCCAGACCTTTTTCCAGCGCCGCGTGCAGATTGGTATAGACCCCCCTGGAGGACACCTTGTCCGCGGCAGCAAGAATGCGCGCGTTGTGGTCCGGACCGGGAGCGGTGAGATGCAATACCGGGTAGCCGTTATCGCTGAAACTGATGAGACCGATTCGGTCCTGCTCGCCCAACAGCGACATGAACATCTTCGCCGCCGGCACGCGCAACTTGTCCGGATCGTTTTTCGCCATACTGCCGGAACTGTCCATGAGCAGTACCGCGTCGACACCACCGCCCGCCGTCGCCACCACGGGCAACAGGGCGGCGATCAGTAGCAACAGAGCCGCCGGATAACGGTGCGGTGAGCGGCGATATCCCGCAGCGGAATGGCCTGGCAACATCCTGTACATACCTGCGTATCCTTTCAAGCAGTTGATATAACTAATAAATATAGTCAATCCCGGGCAAGGCCGGAGATCACTGCCTGTAACGGCATGAATCGGAATTAATTGAGATTCAAGTGCTTATAATTGCTGATTCCAGCCCACCCGGGACATAACCGCGCTAGCTACTGTTTCTCAAGCAGGTACACTTTTTCGCTCAGGGAGGACAGACCACGTGCGCGGAAACGGGGTTCGCCGTCCAGGATGTCTTCCCGGTGCAGGCAGCGGATCGACCAGTCGCGTCCAAACAGCGCCTCCACCTCCGGCTCGGTAACCGAAAACGGCGGACCGTCCATTTGTGACTGGTCGTAGTCCAGCGTGACCAGCAGCATGGGCGTCGCGGGCGGAAGGAGCGCGGTAAGGTGTTCGACATAGCGCGGGCGCATGGCTTGCGGCAATGCAATCAGCGCAGCGCGGTCATAAACCCCTTTTACCCGGACCAGCGAGGCGGGTTGAAGGTCAAAGAAATCACCACACAACAGGGTCAGACGCTCTGTCCTGCACACGGCGAATGCGCCCTGCCGGTCGTGCTCCGGTTCCAGTGCGTTTTCCTGGAAAAAGGCGTCCACCGCCAGTGGACTCAGTTCGACCCCGAGCACGGCGTACCGTTCCCGCAACCAGAGCAGGTCCAGGCTTTTGCCGCACAGCGGTACGAATACCTGGTCACCCGGCTGCAGGTGCAGCTGTGGCCAGTAAGTGACCAGGCGGGGATTGACTTCCGGCCGGTGAAACCCGGTCTGTCCGTCCCGCCAGCGCTGCAACCAGAACTCGGCGTCCATCAACGGTGCGGGGTGCCACCGAACGGTCTGGGATCGGCGCCAGGCCGGGGATGAAACCACTGCAGTTTTTCGTGCAGCTCGACCACCTTGCCAACGATGATAATGGTCGGGGGCCTGATCTGTTCCTGCTGCACCGTTTCTGCCAGGTGCTCCAGGTCCGACACGACCACGCGCTGGTTCTGCGTGGTGCCCTGCTGCACCAGCGCAACCGGCGTACTGGCCGGCAGGCCGTGTTTGACCAGCTGTTCCGACATGACGCCCACGCCATGCAACCCCATGTAAAACACGATGGTCTGGTTACTGTGCGCCAGCGCTTTCCAGTTGAGATCGACAGATCCGTCCTGCAGGTGACCGGTCACGAACACCACCGACTGCGCGTAGTCACGGTGGGTCAGCGGGATCCCCGAATAGGTCGCACAACCGGACGCCGCGGTGATACCCGGCACCACCTGGAACGTCACCCCGTTTTCCATCAGGGTGGCGATCTCCTCGCCACCACGCCCGAAGATAAACGGGTCGCCGCCCTTGAGGCGCACCACGCGTTTGCCTTCCTTCGCCAGCCGTACCAGCAGCTGGTTGATGTTTTCCTGGGAAAGCGCATGATTGTCGCGCTCCTTGCCGACATAGATCTGGTCGGCATCGCGCCGCGCCAGATCCAGTATGGGTGGCGCGACCAGCCGGTCGTAGACCACGACATCGGCCATCTGCATCAGGCGCAGGGCACGAAAAGTCAGCAGGTCCGGGTCCCCGGGACCGGCGCCGATCAGGTAGACCTCGCCGACGGGATGAGGATCGTCGTCTGCACCCTGCAAGGATTTTTCCAGCAGGTCGCGCGCAGTGTCGTCGCGCCCGGCGAACAGGGCCTCGGCCACTTCACCCTGCAGGATGTTTTCCCAGAACTGACGCCGTTGATCGGTGCTGCTGAAACGCTGTTTGACCCGTTCGCGAAAACTTTCCACCAGGGTGGCCAGGCGCCCGTAGGCCGACGGCACATAGCTCTCCAGGCGGGCCCGCAGCAGGCGCGCCAGCACCGGTGAAGTACCGCCACTGGACACGGCCACCTGTACCGGCGAGCGGTCAATAATGGATGGCATGATAAAACTGCACAGGGCCGGCTGGTCGACGACATTGACCGGCAGGCTGGCCGCCTGGGCGAGTTCCGATACGCGCCGGTTGACATCCTCCCGGTCGGTGCCGGCGATGACCAGCACCTTGCCCTGGATATCACTGTCCTCGAAGGGTCGTCTGAGGTGCGTTATTTTCTGTTGCTCCAGCAGCGCATACAGTTCATCGCACAGTTCCGGCGCAACCACCTGCACCCGGGCCCCGGCGCGCACCAGCAGTGCCACCTTGCGTGCGGCCACCTTGCCGCCGCCGACTACCAGGCAGTCACGCTGCTCCAGCCGCATAAATACAGGGAAAAAATCCACTTGCCTTACCTCAGCCGGAGCGGGCTTTCAGGATCGGTTCCAGCAACGGGTCCAGTTTCCCGTCTCTTTCCAGCGCGGCCAGGTCATCGTAACCGCCTACGTGGAATTCACCGATAAATATTTGCGGAACCGTGTTGCGACCGGAAAGCTTCTCCATGGTCGCCCACAGGTCAGGGTCATTGTCGACTGCAATCTTGTGGATCGCCACGCCCTTGTGGCTCAACAA
>DRQL01000330.1 GCA_011371465.1 Gammaproteobacteria bacterium
GCAGCGCGTGCAGCAACAGGGAGCCCGCCACAAAGTAGCCCAGCAGGGGGCGTGCGGGTGGTGTGCTGTCATGCATGGCGGACGTGGCGGGGTGCATACCGGGAGTCTACAGTTTTAGCTCCGCACCGGCGATCATGCCGCGATCGGATGCCTGGAAGCCGTCTGCCGGTTCGTAGTGCTCGTCGGTCAGGTTCTCCACCCGCCCGAATACCCGCCAGCGTTTGCTGATATTGTACTCCGCAGCGATGTCCAGCACCGTGTAATCGTCTCCCTTGACGGTCGCCCCCGTTTCCCGGGAGATATCGTTGTAGTCAGAGACATGGTTCACGCTCAGGTTGATGCTGAGCTTTGCGGTCGGCTGGTACTGTACATCCAGGTCTGCCTTGTGTTTCGGGCGGCGCAGCAGTTTTTCGCCGGACCTGTCGTCTTCCGCATCGGTGTAGGTGTAGTTCGCATTGACGGACAGTGACTTCAGCGGTTGTGTATGGATGAAGGATTCGACGCCGCGGATATCCGCCCTGTCGATATTTTCGTAGGTGCTGTTGAAAGACGGGTCGAACACCACCTGCATCAGGTCATCAATGTTGCTGCGGAAATAGGTGACGCCAATGTGGATGCGTTCCTCCCACAGCGGCTGTTCGAATCCCGCTTCCCAGCCAAAACTTTCTTCCGGGTCCAGGTTCGGATTGCCGCGATAAAAGGAGCCAAAATTATTGGGTGTAAAACCGTCGGTCTGGAACAGGGTGGGCGCCTTGAAGCCGGTGGCGATACTGCCCTTGATGCGCGTGCCGGTTTCGCGGTGCACGTAGACCGGCGCAAAGCGGTAGGTGACTTCCGAACCGAAGTCGTCGTGCTTGTCGTAGCGGCCGCCGATGGTACCGAACAGGCGTCCGCCATAGCTGAACTGGTCCTGCACGTAGACGGCGTTGTTGCGTGCGTCCGCATCGCTTTCCTCGCCGACCACAAAGCCGCCAAAATCCGAGAAGCCGCCCGAGTCCATGTTCTCTTTTTCGGTTTCTATGCCCAATGTAAAAGTATGCGAATCAGTAAGATATAAATCATTCTTCAATTCAAATTTAAGTTTGTTTCCCTCGAACCGGGTGCGGGTCAGTGTCTCGCTGGGGGACTGGCGGTTATTGCGGTTCTTGCGGTCGAAGTCCGTGTAGGAGGTGGAGAAGGTCGCCTCCCACAAACCATCCAGCAGTTGCGCTTTGGCTTCGCCACGCAGCAGGTATTCGGTCTGGTCGAGCCTGGCATCGCGGTCCTCGGTGGTGCCAAAGCCGAAGCTTTCCAGTTCCGGGTCCAGCTTGCTTTCGCTGTCGATATAGCGACCGGAGAAATTCAGCGCCAGGGTATCACTCACGGCCATTCCCAACCTGGCAGAGGTGGTCCAGTTTTCGTAGTTATCGTCCTCGGCCGGGACGCCGTTGCGCAGCCTGGACGGGGTGACCGAATCCGCGTCAGTATCGATATGCGTGATGCCGAAGGAATAGTCTACAGCCTTACTCGCGCCCGCGGCGGACGCCTGCTGGTTGAAGGTGTTGTCGGATCCTCCCTCGGCTTTTGCCGCACCGTGCAGCTTGCCGGCACCGCGGCGGGTAGTGATCTGTATGACACCGCCGATGGCGTCGGAACCGTACAGCGTGCTCTGCGGGCCGCGCACCACTTCGATACGCTCGATGTTATCCAGCCACAGGTTGGAAAAATCCACTGCGCCGTTGGGTGAGCTGGGGTCAGAGGCTTCGATGCCGTCGATCAGTACCAGCGTATGGTTGGAGTTGGCGCCGCGCATGAATACCGACGTCTGCTGACCCGGGCCACCCGACTGGACGACGTGCAGGCCCGGTACGGAACGCAACGCCTGCGGTACGCTGCGAAACTGTTTGCGCTGGATATCGGCCGCTGTGATCACTGTAACCGAGCTGGCCAGTTCACCGCGCGGTGTGGCCAGCCGCGTGGCGGTGACCACGAGATCGTCCATTTCCCCGGCGGCAGGCGGTGGTTCTGCCATGACCGGTGTGGCGATCATGCCGGTGATGGAAAGGGATGAGATGACCGCTCGCAGCGACCGGCCGGAGGTGCAGTTCAGGTGCCTGACAGCATTTCGCACAGGATTTCTCCAGGGTTTCATCGGGACACATCCCCCGTGTGTCCTGGGTGTGCGAGGGCGGGTACAAAGCAGCGCACGGTGCACAGCAAGCGCGGTTGCTGCTGTCGGTTACGGCGCGTATCTGCATCGAAGTGTCACCCCACGCGACACCGCATCGATTTCGGTTAACTTCACAGCAGGGTCGGTCTCCGGACTCATGAGTGGCGCGATGCCGGACAAACCGCCTTCCCACGCCAGTGGCGCAGTGGCTGCCTGGTTTGTCCTGCGGAGCGAATCGTCCGATTCTTTCCGCGCTCATTCACCGTTGCGGGGGCAGTGCCGGGATGGACGGGGGCGATGGCCCGCGTCGCACCGGCTTCCCGATTAACTCCCTGGGCGAACGTCCCGGGAGCACCCGCTGCGTGAGGGAGGCACCTTAGCCGCTCGGGCTTCCGGCTGTCAATGGGGGGTCGGGCACAGGGCCCCGAATTTCCGCAGGGGCGGGAATTCCCGGTCAGTCCCGGGTTTCTTCCGCGAGGGCGGCGCGCAGGGTTTTCAGCCGTTCACGATAGGCCTGCGGGTCGCCGTAGTCGGCATACGCGCTCATACGCGCGTGTGGATCACGAATGCGTCGTGCATGTTTGATCGGGCACCAGAACTGTTCGGTACGAGCGGCAACCTCACGCGTGTAGGCGATGACGCCGTTGGCGTAACCGCAGAACATGCAGTTGAATTTTTCGATGATATTCAGGTAGGCGAGGTACTGGCGGTCAATGACGACAAAATCCGATCGCGATACACGCGGGATGGCGTAGGCCCGGAAGCACACCTGCTGGTAGAAGGTAACGGCTGCATCCAGCAACGCGAAGGGAACGATCAGGCTGTAGATGACCGGGGCAGTGAGCACATGCCGCAGCCGGGCTTCACGCAGGTAGCGCCACAGGCCGGTGCGCTGCCGTAGTTGGAGTTTACGGATGCTTTCCTCAAACCGAATCTTCCCCTGCTCCAGTGAATAGCGAAACCGGTCGCGTTTTTCCCGCAGCGCCTGTTCGACTTCCCTGTCCAGTTCGGCCTGCAGCGCCTGCAGCTGCTCCAGGATGGTATCCAGCTTTGTCCGGGTCATGCCGGTTTCCTCGTCTGTATCGGCCTGCCCATTATAGGGTGCCGGGAGCAATTCACAGGAATTGTTGGTTCAGGGTATCGGGCACCTGCAAAAACAGGGCTTTACTGGCGACATTGGGGTGGTCAGAATGCAGTGGTCACATCGCAACTGCATGGCCTGAAAAAGGCATGCCAGGGGGTAGATCGAAGCATGCAGGCGGATATCATCGCCATTGGCGTCGCCTTTATTCTGGGGCTGGGCGCACGTTTTGTCGGACTGCCGCCACTGGTCGGGTACCTGGTGGCGGGTTTCGTACTGTACGGTTTCGGCGGACGTGCCACGCAGACCCTGACCGAATTCTCGGAGATCGGTGTTACCCTGCTGTTGTTCTCCATTGGACTGAAGCTGCGCGTCGGCAACCTGCTGATGCCGCAGATCTGGGCGGTTGCCGGTCTGCACATGACCATCAGTGTGATGGTGGCTGCGGTACTGGTTTTCGTGCTGGGCGTCACCGGGCTGGACCTTTTTTCCAGCCTGGATGCCGGCACGATTGCGGTGATTGCCTTTGCCCTGAGTTTCTCCAGTACGGTATTCGCCGTGAAGGTGCTGGAAGAGAAGGGGGAGATGAGTTCGCTGTACGGGCGGATTGCCATCGGTATCCTGATTATTCAGGATATCGTGGCGGTCCTGTTTCTTGCCGTATCCACCGGCAAGGTTCCTACCGTTTGGGCGTTGCTGTTGCTGGGGCTGGTTCCGTTGCGGCCCGTGCTCGAGGCCATGCTGAGGAAATGCGGGCACGGGGAACTGCAGATCCTGTTCGGTCTGACGCTGGCGCTCGGGGGAGCCCAGGTGTTCGAGCTGGTTGGGGTGAAAGGCGACCTGGGCGCGCTGATCCTGGGCGTATTGCTGGCCCGGAATTCCGGTGCATCGGAACTGTCCCGGCAGTTGCTCGGGTTCAAGGACCTGTTCCTGGTGGGGTTCTTCCTCACCATCGGTCTGTCCGGCCCGCTGAGTGTGGATGCCCTGACGGGGGCGCTGCTGCTGTTGCTGCTGGTGCCGTTCAAGACGGTGTTGTTCTTCCTGTTGCTGTCGCGTTTCCACCTGCGCGTGCGTACTGCATTGCTGGGTTCCCTTGCCCTGGCGAACTACAGTGAGTTCGGCCTGATTGTGGCGGCGATTGCCGTTTCGGCCGGCTGGCTCACCAGCCAGTGGCTGATCACCATCGCGATTGCATTGTCGCTGTCCTTCATCCTGGCGGCGCCACTGAATACCGCCTCCTACCGGCTCTACGCGCGGTTCCGCTCTGCGTTGGCTGCCTTTGAAAGCGGGCGGCGGATCGCTGAAGAAGAGGTAATCGATCCCGGCGATGCCACGGTGCTGGTGTTCGGCATGGGGCGCATCGGCCAGGTGGCCTACGATACCATTCGCCAGCGCATGGGCGACACGGTGCTTGGGGTTGATATCGACAGCGCGACAGTGGCACAGCTCCGGGCCAGCGGCCGCCGGGTGATACAGGGCAGCGCGACCGACGTCGATTTCTGGGATCGCATCGACCTGAATCACCACGATGTAAAGCTGATCCTGCTGGCCATGCCCAGCCATGACGAAAACCTGTTCGCTGCCCGCCAGTTGCACGAGCTTGGCTATGCCGGCAGCATAGCGGCCGTTGCCAAGTACCCGGATGAACTGCCGGCCCTGCGGCAGGCGGGCGTACACGCGGCCTATAACCTGTATGCCGAAGCCGGGTCGGGTTTTGCGGAACACGTGTATGACGAGTTGCTGGCGGATACCGGGAGTGGATGATTCATGACTGATCTTGTCAGGCGGGCCCAGGACTATGCCACCCGCGCGCACCAGCGTATCGGCCAGGTGCGCAAGTACAACAAGCAGCCGTACCACGTGCACCTGGAGGC
>DRQL01000331.1 GCA_011371465.1 Gammaproteobacteria bacterium
CCGAGTCCTGGACTTCCAGGCTGGATATCTCGGTTTCCTCGAAGTAATGCACAAAAGCGCGACGCAGTCGTTCAGACCAGCAGTGGTCCAGCGTCGCGCCAACCCCGGCCAGTACCGACTCGATCTGTGCTTCGGTAACCTGTAACAGGTCGTAGCGGATATCGATGGTGTCACCCTCTATCCTGATCGAATGTATCCCCATCATCGCCTTGACTGCTGCGAGAACCTGCCGGGCCAGGTCTTCAGGCAAGGCTTCATCCAGCTTGAGCCGCCGGTGTTTCAGCACCGCCTTCCCTCCCTGTGCCGGCGCCCTGCTGCCGGGATGGCCGATATACAGGTGCGGGTTGGCCAGAAAACGCTCCCGGCACTGGGCAGAACAGAAGGCGAAGTACATCTGCTGGTACGCAACCGCGTTCTGGTCCGGCGCAACCTGCATGCCACACACAGGGTCCCTGAGGGTACCCTGCTGCCGGGGCATATCCTGGCATTCGCGGGTATCCTGGCTCATCAACACTCCTCCTGCACATGAACTGCCTACTTCTGAAGTGTAGAACATTGGTCCAACACACAGGTCAACCGACGTTCCGTCCAGGTGGACGAGTTAACCGGACATTCCCTGTATAAATCCTTCTTTTTCCAGGAAAGCCACCAGCCGGTCCCCGTGTTGCTCTACCAGTTCCACCGAATCATGACGGCCACCCTCGATCAGGACCAGCTCAGGCTTGTGGCCACGGCAATGGTTCCGGATCGCCCAGGCATCCGTTACCGGCACGGTTTCATCTGCACTGCCGTGCACCAGCAGGACCGGGCAACCGACCCGGCAGGCGGTATTCATGGGAGCGATCTCCTCGTAACGATACCCGATCACCCATTCCACGTAGCGCAATATCCAGGATTGCAGCAAGCCCGGGACCCTGAACCGGTCGAGATAGCGGTGCATCATCCACGCCGGGTGGGCAAAAGCGGAAACACTGATCACGGCACTGATGTCGTTTCGCCGTGAAGCCTCGAACAACACGGCGCCTGCCCCCACAGAATGACCCAGCAGGGCAACCCGGGTACAGCCTTCACGCTGTCGGCTTTTGATCCAGCCCACGCCTGCACCGGCGTCTTCGGCGAAGCGTGGCAACGAGGAATGGCCGGCGCAATCACTGCGACCGTGATTGCGCGCATCCAGCAAGAGAATGTTGATTCCGGCCCGGTGCAGGAATACAGCCAGCGGCAACATCAGTTCTGCATTCCCGCCCCAGCCGTGCAGGACAAGCAGCGAAGGAGCCGTGTCTGCAACCGGTAACCACCAGGCAAACAGGCGCCGGCCTTTAGCCACCTGTATCCATACTTCCTCGTACTCCAGGCCAAAATCCGCCGGGTTGCCCTGCTCGACGCGCCGTGGCGCACGAAACCCGATATGCACTACGATCAGTATGACCAGAATAACAATGGCTGCCAGAAATAGTGAAATACCCAGGAAATACATATCACTCACAAAAAAACCGGTGCAATTACCGTTCACCCGTGCACCGCCAACCGGCGGCTTCCGCTAACATACCGCCTGTGATACCGCGAGACAAAATATTGTCAGACAGGCAGGTCTGGTATGACCACCTCCGGTGCAGCACCATGGCCGACACCCTTTTCCGAATGCAAAGTGCCGGAGACCAGGCCAGCATTGCCCCCACTTCATGTATTATTCAGCCGAAGATCTGATGAAGTGAACCCTGCGGCCCCTGATACAAAGGAAAAAACATGCCCGAACACAAATTACTCATAATGTGTACTGCACTTGCCACCCTCATGCTCGCCGCCTGTGATGACCGAAAACCGGGCGCACAAACGCCGGCCAGCGCAAAGAAGGCCACTTTCTCGGCCAGTATCACCGGCGCAGTCGATGAAGCGCTCAAGGGACGCGGCTGGCTACTCTGTGAAAAAACCAACGGTGCAAGCCCTGAGCAGGAAAACACCTTCTCGTTTCGTATACCCGGAACCGGGACCCGGCAGGAATTTGAACTTGAATTTCCCCAGGCGCTGGGCACCGGGACGCACCCGGTTTACGGGTTTAATACCCTGAAGGGATTACAGGCTGACACTGCACGGGTTCTGTACGTAACGTCAGATGGCTCAAAATTCAGCCAGGACGGCACCAGCGGCGAATTAACGATCACCGCCCTGCCACAGAAAGCAGGGGATGTACTCAGCGGCATGGTGAAAGCAACCATTACGGCCAAAGACTATTCCGGGGAAAAAATTCACATCGACGCAAAATTTGATATGCCTGCAACGGCCGAGGGTATAGAGGCCTGCCTGTAACCACCTTGCCTGCACACAACCTGTGACACCGTGGTACAAATCATCACTAACCGGACGGGCGCTGATCATTCTGTCCAGCGCCCTGTTGTCCGCTGTTCTGCTCTACAGGTCGCTGTGGCCTACGCCTTCAGTCGAGCACGGAACGCTGAACGTTGACCTGGTATTGTCATCACTTCAGCTGGACAAACCGGTCCTCTTCGACCAGGAAGTGCGGCCGGTTCTGGAGCGGCGCTGCGTAGTATGCCACGGCTGCTACGACGCACCCTGCCAGCTGAAGCTCTCCTCCATCGAGGGGCTGCAGCGCGGTGCCAGTAACGAGCCGGTCTACAATCCTGCCCGCATTTCACCCATGCAACCAACGCGCCTGTTCGTGGACGCAGCAAGTACCGCGGAATGGCGTACACGCGGATTTTACCCGGTTCTCAATGAGAATGGACGGAGCCCTGGAAACAACCTTGAGAATTCGGTGCTGTACCATCTGTTGCAGTTGAAACAGCAGCACCCGCAGCCTGAGTCAGGCCGTCTACCGGACAGCTTCACCCTTGAGCTCAACCGTGAGCAGACCTGCCCGAAGCTGGGATCCATCCAGGACTTTTCCCGGGATCATCCCCTGTGGGGCATGCCCTACGCTATGCCCAACCTGCCGGAGCAGGAATACCGGACCCTGGTTTCCTGGCTGGCGCAGGGCGCACCGGCTCCGGCACCCCCAGGCCCTTCCGCCGGGCTGTTGCCTCGGGTAGAAAAATGGGAACGGTTCCTGAACCGGAGATCCAACAGGCAACAGCTGGTCAGTCGTTATCTCTATGAGCACCTGTATCATGCCCATATCCACTTTGACGGGTCACCGCCAGGGGAGTTCTACCGACTGGTGCGTTCCACCTCACCACCGGGACAGGCCATCGATGAGATCCCGACTGTGCGCCCCTACGACGACCCTGGCGCCGCGCCATTCTACTACCGGCTGCTGAGGTATCACCCGAGCATCGTGGTGAAGAATCACATCGTGTACACCTTCTCTCCGCAACGCCTCGAGCGTTACCGCGAACTGTTCCTGGAGCCCGACTACGAAGTGAGCACCTTGCCATCCTACCGCCCGGAGCTTGCATCCAACCCGTTCAGGACCTTTATCGACCTGCCACTCAAATCCCGCTACCGTTTTTTGCTGGACGATGCCCGCTTCTTCATCGAAGGCTTCGTGAAAGGACCGGTGTGTCGTGACCAGGTCGCGCTGAGCGTCATCGAAGACCGCTTCTGGGTGCTGTTTTTCGACCCGGAACAGAAGGTGTTTACCAACGACGCATCGTTCATAGGCGCTATGGCCGACGATCTGCAACTACCCGCTGATCGCCGCAGCACGCTGAATCTTTTAAGCATCTGGACCGATTACTGGCAGCGCCAGAGGCGTTATATGGCGAGCAAGCAGGCCCTGTTCGAGAAGATCAACACTCACGATATCCGGCATGCCATGAGTTTCATCTGGGATGGCGACGGGGACAACCCCAATGCAGCGCTCACCGTGTTTCGGCACTTTGACAGCGGCTCGGTGGCCTGGGGACTGGTAGGCGCTGCGCCGGAGACCACCTGGATCATCGATTACCCGTTATTCGAAAGAATTCATTACCTGCTGGTCGCCGGTTTCAACGTCTACGGTAACGTAGTCCACCAGGTGAATACCCGGATCTATATGGATTTCCTGCGCATGGAGGGCGAAGACCATTTCCTGGTATTCCTTCCCGCAGAAAGGCGCAAGGCCATACGGGATGCCTGGTATACCGGACTGCGTACCGGCGTGGAAAAATTCTTCAGCTCACCACAGGATTGGCTGCAGGTCGAATCTGTGCGCGGTTACCGGACTGACCAGCCACAACAGGAACTGTACCGGTACATTGCGGCTCGTATCGCCGCTGTGGCACCGCTGCAAGAGGCAATGAACCGGTGTGGTTCCCGGCA
>DRQL01000332.1 GCA_011371465.1 Gammaproteobacteria bacterium
CGCCAATGCCTGTGGCCTGGACATGGTACGCACGGCATCGTCCCGCCACATCGATGACATAAAACGCCTTATCGCCACCTACGACAACGTACGCTTCATTGCCTGCAGCAAGGGCCTGCAACGCCTCCGGGAAAGCGGCATGGACCCGATGGTCATCCCGGGGGTCGATGCACACGAGCCCGCTGCAGACCACCTGATCCAGCGCCTGACGGAAGGCTGGACCTACATCAGAATCTAGAATTCACGTCATTGCGAGCGTAGCGTGGCAATCTCTGACAGACGGATACCATGCGATGAGATTGCCGCGCTACGCTCGCAATGACGAATTTATCAGGTCCCCGCTTACGCTAATAGCACCCTACAACCCGTCCAGCGTATCCTGCAAGTGCTGCCGGGCTGTCTCCGCATCGACCAGCACCGCCGTGAACCCGTAGTTTGCAGTCAGCGTGGCCACCAGCTGGGAGGCGGCATTCACAAAGGCCGTGTCGTCGGCAAAATCCAGCGAACGAATCGCGGCCACCAGCGGTTCACGGCCGGCGCCTGCGGCGCTGCGCAGCGTGGCGGGGATGGTAATGCGCCGGTCACCGGGCACGGCATCCAGCGACTGCAGCAGCCTGGCGATATTGATCACGGCCGGCGTATCCAGGCTGCCTCCCGGCACCAGGTCCAGGGGTGTCATCAGGGGTTTTGCGGTGACGACTTCACCCAGTGCGATCGACCCGATCGAAAACTGGATCGTTTTTCCGGCTTCGTAACGGAACTCCCCATCGGCCCCGGTGATCCCGCTCACCGAACCCGAGGTATAACGCACGCCCTGCACCGGGCCGTCCACCAGTCGCCCGTCATTGATCACCACGATCAGCCCGTTACCGATGCTGCCATCCTCCTTGTCCCGGTCATGGTTTCCCGAACTGGCGACAAAGGCACACTGGGCCCCGGCCAGCGCCAGCAGGGCGAACGAAGCAAAAATGAAGCGCAGACAGATCGACCTCATAACAGGTATCATTATACTGGAATATGCGGGTCAGAATCCGGCCGGCAAACACTGCCATTCGCCCCGGAAACGGGCAGGAAGCCGTATGACAAAGAACGCAGACAGCCCTGGAAACAACAAGCTGGATCAACTGGTTGCGCAATCCCGGCAGCAACGCGAACAGCGCGAGCGGGGCTACCGGGAACAGGCCCTGAAAATGTACCCCTGGATCTGCGGCCGCTGCCAGCGGGAATTCACCCGCGCCACCGTGCAGCAGCTGACCGTACACCACCGCGATCACAACCACGACAATAACCCGGCCGACGGCAGTAACTGGGAACTGCTGTGCGTCTACTGCCATGACAATGAACACCAGCGCCTGCTGGAAGCCGAATCACAAAACAGCACGGCGGGTGGTGACGCAGGCACTGCGCACGCCACCCATAACCCGTTTTCCAGCCTGAAAGACCTGCTGGACAAGTAGTAGGCGCATACCGGTTCCCGCCATGCCTGCCACCGCCCCCGGGTACTACCTGCTCCCCTGCCTGCTCCTGCTGGCACTGGTGGCATGGAACCCGGCTTCGGCGCAGGACGATGACCCGCACCAGGTGCCTTTGCGCGAACTGGAAAAGACCTTCACCGGCGATCTGCCGGAGATGCGCAAGCGCAAACGGATACGCGCCCTGGTCACCTACAGCAGGACCGACTTCTTCTTTGACCACGGACGCGCACGAGGCATACAGGTCGAGTTCCTGCAAGCGTACGAAAAGTTCATCAACAAGGGCGTCAAACGCGCCACCGACCAAATACACATCACCTACCTCCCGGTCACCTTCGACCAGCTGATTCCCGCCCTGCGGGCCGGCAAGGGCGACATTGCCGCGGCCTTCCTGACCGTCACGCCGGAACGCGAAAAGAAAGTCGCGTTTGCAACCGGCGGCAAACTGAAGGTCCGTGAACTGGTGGTGACCCACAAGGATACGAGCGGCATCGAATCCGTGCAGGACCTGTCCGGAAAATCCGTCTATGTACTGAAAGACAGCAGCTACGTGCGCCACCTGGAACAACTCAACCTGCAGTTGCGGCGCGCACGCAAACCGCCGGTCAGGATCGTGCCGGCGGACCCGAACCTGCTCAGCGAGGACATCCTGGAACTGGTCAACGCCGGGGTGGTTCCCATCACCATCGTCGACGACTACAAGGCCCGGGGCTGGAAAAAAGTGCTGCCGGATATCCGCGTGCACGAAACAGTCAGCATCCGCGACGACAACACCGTCGGCTGGGCAACCCGCAGGCAGAACCCGGAGCTGGGCAAAAGCCTGGACCGGTTTGCGCGCAAGGTCGGCAAAGGCACACTGCTCGGCAACATGCTGTTCAGGCGCTACTACCGGGATACCCGCTGGATCGACAACCCGGTCAGCCGGGAGCAGCGCAAACGGCAGGAGCGGTTTATCGCCCTGTTCAGGAAATACGGCAAGCGATATGGCTTCGACCACCTGGCCCTGATGGCCCAGGCCTACCAGGAATCAGGTCTCGACAACCGGAAAAAAAGCCACCGCGGCGCGGTCGGTATCATGCAGCTGCTGCCCTCGACCGCCGCCGACCCGCACGTAAACGTAAAAAACATCCGCCAGCTGGAAAACAATATTCACGCCGGCACCAAGTACCTCGCCTTCCTGCGCGACCGCTACTTCAACGACCCCGGCATCAGCCACAAGAACCGCCTGGCATTCACTTGGGCCGCCTACAACACCGGCCCCGCCAGCCTGCGCAAGGTGCGCGACAAGGCCAAAAAAATGGGCCTGGACCCGAACGTCTGGTTTGGCAATGTGGAACTGGCCGCCGGCCGCTATATCGGCAAGGAGCCGGTGCAGTACGTGGCCAATATCTACAAGTACTACGTGGCCTACAAACTGGCCGACGAACTCGCTGACCGGAAAAAGAAACACCGCAGGACCGCATCCGCAGGCACTGACCGGCCTGGCTGAAGCCCTCCCCCGCGGTTCGGATTCCACCTGGAGGCGGGTCCGCTCAGTAATGTGGTGGCAGCTCCTCTTCGGGTGGAACCTCACCGGGTGGCTGCAGGGCGCTGAGCTGCGTCTCCAGCCGCTTGACCAGTTTCGCCAGTGCCCGGAGCTGCTGTTCCTGGTCCAGCACGGTCCGCGTGAGTTCCTCCAGCGCCGATTCCTGGTGTGCGTAACGCACCTCGATGGTTTCCAGCCGTGCGTCGATGTTGCTGTCTGTCATGGCCCCTGTCTGCCTTTACCTGCATAAGTAGAGGTATCCAGCGATACCTCTGCTGAATTCGTCATTGCGAGGAACGAAGTGACGCGGCAATCTCATGCAATGGAACCCATCCGTTGGAGATTGCCGCGCTACGCTCGCAATGACGGAAATTCTGAATTGATCAGATGCTCCCTGACATGTGCGTTCACTGCGCCAATAGTGTAAAACAAACCAGGCGCCATTACTGGCAGCGCCCGTGGTTTCACAGGAGCCCCACCATGACCAGGTCCATTGGTCCCGGATTACGACACTACTGGCAACGCCTGGCCCGCTGGCCGGGCGGCGCCTGGCTGTTCAGCCGCGCGCTGGGGCTAACCGTACCGTACACGGGTACGCTCGGTGCCCGGGTGCAGCGGCTCACCCCCGGGCACTGCCGGGTCACCTTGCGCGATCGACGCCGGGTGCGTAACCACCTGCGTTCGGTGCACGCCATAGCGCTGGCCAACCTGGGCGAGATGGTGACCGGGCTGGCCTTGCTGAACAGCCTGCCGGACCGGACACGCGGCATCCTGACCGGGATTTCCGTCGACTACCTGAAAAAGGCGCGCGGCACCCTCTGTGCGGAATGCCGTTGTGATATCCCGGACAGCAACGCGGCCGGGGAACAGTCCGTGACGGGCACGATACGTGACAGTGCCGGCGACACGGTCGCCACCGTACAGGCCCGCTGGCTGATCGGTCCTGAAAAGGAAGACCCCGGTGTCGACTGAGTTCAGCCGCGCCCTGCACATCGACGTCCCGCTGATCTGCGGCGCCATGTACCCCTGCTCCAATCCCGAACTGGTCGCCGCGGTCTCCGAGGCAGGCGGCATCGGCGTCGTGCAGCCGCTCAGCCTGAGTTATGTGCATGGCTATGAATTCCGGGCCGGGCTGCGTTATATCCGCAGCCTTACCCGCAAACCGATTGGCGTCAACCTGATCATCGAAAGCAGCTCGAAAAAATACCTCGCCCGGGTGCACAACTGGCTGGACATCGCGCTGGAGGAACAGGTGCCCTTCCTGGTCACGGCGCTGGGTAATCCGCGCTGGGTGGTGGAGCGGGCCAGGGCCGCCGGGGTGCTGGTGTACCACGATGTCACCAGCCGCCGCTGGGCCGAAAAAGCACTGGATGGCGGCGTGGACGGTTTTATCTGCGTCAACAACCGTGCCGGTGGACACGCCGGTACGCTGTCGCCACAGCAGCTGCTGGAAGAGCTGAGGGTGCTCGGCAAACCGCTGGTCTGCGCCGGCGGCATCAGCACGCCGGAAGCCTTCGGCGAAGCCATCGCCTCCGGTTACGCGGGGGTGCAGATGGGCACGCGTTTTATTGCCACCCGCGAGTGCAGTGCCCACCAGGACTACAAGGACGCCATCCTCGCCGCAAACGAAACGGACATCGTACTCAGCGAAAAAATTTCCGGCGTACCGGTGTCGATCATCAAAACGCCCTTTATCGAACGGACCGGCACCCGGGCCGGTGCGCTGGCGCGCTGGATGCTGCGCGGGCACCGGACCAAACACTGGATGCGCACCCTGTACACACTGCAGTCGCTGTGGAAACTGAAACACGCGTCCCTGCAGGGAACCCGTTACCAGGATTACTTCCAGGCCGGCAAGAGCGTAGCCGGCATCCACGCGATCCGACCGGCTGCCGAAATCGTCGCCGAATGCGCCCGCGCACTGTCATCCTTCGATACCCGACAGCCCGGGGAAGCGCCCGGGAATGACGGCAAATCCCTTTCAGGACAATAGCCTGTTGACCTCGATGCCCCCTTCTGGCTATATTCGACCTGCTTGCACAGAATAAGGCTTCCTGCCAACAGACTTACCCCGGTAATTCTTGTCGTATGTCCGCCCTTATCTGCGATTGCACAGGCTCACTGTTTCAATCTAGAGGTTTTATACATGGCTACAGGCACCGTAAAGTGGTTCAACGAATCCAAGGGTTTTGGCTTCATCTCCCCTTCCGACGGAAGCACCGATGTTTTTGTTCACTTCTCGGCCATCGCCGGGGACGGATTCAAGACACTGATGGAAGGACAGACCGTGAATTTTGACGTCGAAAAAGGCCCCAAGGGTCTGCAGGCGACCAACGTCACGGTAGACGGTTAGCACCGGCTTCATATACTGCCACCCCGCCTGAGCGGCGGGGTGGCAGCAAAACCGGTAACCACCGGTGACCGGCTTCTTACCCCGGGCGTCAGCCCGTCATGATGTCGCCGTGCACCCCGCGACGGCCCAGTTCCCTGAGTATCGCCATCGGCGATATGTGATCTTCTTCAAACTCAACCAGCATATCGTGCGGTGTTTTGGCATGGATCTCGACGTCGGTGATATGACTGACGCCCCGCATATCCTGCTGCAACGAGCTCATACGGTTTGCGTCAAGATCTTCATCGATGCGGATGTAAATGGTGTGCATATCGTTCCTCCTGGTTCCTCGTCTCCTGTCACTATCAGGAACCCCCGATTCACCAGCTCTACCGACGCAGGCCGGCAAAGACAAACCGTGCATGAATCGAAGTCTCCTTTAAAAAATATAGACCAGTACAGGAAATGTACAAGTACTTCCTGCAAAAGACTTCTTTCGTTCAGCGCAGGGGTTCGGCAACCAGGCGAAACCCCACCACGGAATACCGCACATCGGGCTTGTCCGCCGACCGGTAGCCCGGTCTCACCAGGTGTACCGGGCAATGGTAGGAACCACCGCGCCGGGTTTTCTTATCACCCTGTTTCGGCCCCTGCGGGTTGACACGATCCGACCGCGCGTACTGGTCCGGTGCATACCAGTCCTGCAGCCATTCCCATACATTGCCGTACAGGTCGTACAGACCCCAGGGATTCGGTTTACGGGTCGCGACCGGGTGTAGCTCGTCCCCCGAGCTGTCGATATACCAGGCATAGTCGCCCAGCCGCTCGACCGGAACCGGCCGCGGTCCTGACCTGCCGGCGCGTGCCGCATACTCCCACTCCGCTTCGGTGGGTAAGCGGTAATGATAGGCGGAATCGCGCCGGTTCAGTCGTTCGATAAACGCCTGCACATCGAACCAGCTGACCGATACCACCGGCAGACGCTGCCAGTCCTTGCGCTGCCACTCCGAAGAGGGACCGGGGCGTGTGTTCATGACCTCGACCCACTGCGCACGGGTGACCTCCGTCGCGCCCAGGTAAAAACCCTGCGGGAAAACGACCGTGTGTGCCGGGGTTTCATCCTGCACCGAGCCTGCGTCGCCATCCGGCAGCTCCAGCACCACTGCATCGAGATCCCGGGTGCCCATGATGAAGGTCCCGGCCGGAACGCGGACAAAGGACATGCCCAATGCATTGGTGAACGACTCTGCCGCCTGCAGCGGCAACGCCAACGCGCTCAGCACCAGCAGGATCCATGGTTTCATGATGTTGTCCTCCCCCTTTCCGGCGAGTATAGACCGGATCACAAACAGGCTGCTGGAGCAGCGTGTTCCGGCCTGGCAGTATGGCGTGTGGAACACCGGCTATCGCGGTCAGGAGACCGCTCCTGCGAGGCAGACGCCACCACCCGTAGGAACGCCGGCCTTCGGCGCGAAAACCACACTGTATTCCAGATCCACCTTATGTGACCCGCCAGACCTGTCGTCGTTCCCAGACAGATCGGGGTGTTTGTGTCGCTGTTTCACTACACCCGTTAACCTGGATTTCAGCCAGCCTCGCCCCCCATGATTCATTCGTCATGCAAGCGAAGGTTGGTATCCAGAGCATTGAAAACACTGGATTCCGGCATTCGCCAGAATGACAAAGGTCGAAATTACCAGGTATTACTCTGGCAAACACCTGCGACAGCTGTCGTGAACCGACAACACTATGAACACGGCCTGGAACCAGAATTTTCATTAATGTCTTCTTATATGCTTATGTTTTATAACCACTTGGCGGAAAAACCCCGGGGGATGGCATGCGCATTGCTATAACCATTCCGAGATTAAATGGTTAATCCGTAAAACGAGGAGTTACAGACTATGAAAAAATTACTGGTAGTTGCCGCTGTCGCCATGAGCAGTTCTTACGCCTGGGCCGAAGCACCTGCAGACGCGGTTGTGGATACCACGCAGGCTTCTTTCACCCAGATCGATGCAAACCAGGACGGCATGATTTCCAAAGAGGAAGCCAGCTCGTTCTCATCGGTGGAACTGATGTTCGACAAGGCCGACAGCAACAAGGACGGCGCGCTGGACAGCACCGAGTTCGAACAGGCTGCGCCTGCCGAAGCGGCAGCTGCAACCGAAGCCGCTACCGAGGCTGCTGCAGAAACCGCTGCAAAGTAAGTTTTTTGCCGGAATCGGAACGGGCCTGCTCACGCGGGCCTGTTCCGGCGTTCGGTAACGTAATACCCTCCCCGCTCTACCCCTCGCTACCAAACCAGAAACCCGTATCCTTTTCCAGGAACTCCGAGTACGGCATGTAGTGCGAGCCATCGCATGAGAAGGTCAGGCTGATCAGACCGTTGAAAATATTGATCGACGCCACGCGCAGGTAAATGGTGTCATCGGCAAAGCGCAGGGCCTGCAGCCCTTTCAGTATCGGGCCGATACAATCCGCCGGTATCTCGGCATCCTCCGGGTAGGGTCGACGCGGGTACGCCAGGCAGATATCAGGGTCGGACAGCGCATCGCTCTGCAGGATCCGGTAACGGAAAGGATCATCGACCACCCACACCGTCGCCCGGCTGCTGGAAAAATGCAGCACCCCCTGGAACATCCCGCGTTCCACGATCAGCTCTTCCAGAATCGACAGGGCCTGCTCGATATTCCGGTCCAGCGCACTTTCCACCCGCGTCTGCTGGAATACCGTGCCGCGGACCGCCGGGTCACCCTTGATCTGGCGCCATTCACCGGGCTCCACGTACAGATCACCGGAGGCTGGCAGGTCGCGCAGGTCGAGGTCGACGCCGAGGTATCCAACGGGTTCCCCCTCCCGGTACAGCGTCTGCAGCGCGGTGATCGAGGGCCGGTGCGCGGAAAGGCTGATATACGCCTCGGATAGCACGAAATCCTGGTCCGGGCTGGCTTCCTTCATATACGGGCGCGGCGAACGGTCACGCCCGAAGTGTTCGGGCAGGCGACCGTCGCGACCGACATTATCCGACAGCTGGATTCCGTTGGTATCCACCACGTACAGGTAGGTGCAGTACGGGATACTGTCAAACCCGGCCAGCAGCGCAGCCGTAAGCGCCTCGCGGTCCGGCCAGGCTTTCTGACACTCGCCCGCGAGCTGACGCACCGGGTTCAGCAGCAGTTCGAATACCGCTGCCCGCTGTTCACGGATACTGTCTTTCCAGGATGTAAGCACCCGGGGTTCCTCCGAACAAGTGAAATAATACGCAGGAGCGGTCCCCTGACCGCGAATGAACGCTGCGGCTTTCGCGCCGAAGGACGGCGCTCCTGCGGGGGAAAGCCGGGTCTATTATACCTCGTTCAGGCGCGGCATGAGTTCCACGAAATTACAGGGGCGGGTACGATGATCCAGCTGTTTCTGTATCAGCTTGTCCCAGGCGGTACGGCAGGCACCGCTGGAACCCGGCACACAGAAAATTATAGTCCCGTTGGCCACACCTCCCAGCGCCCGCGACTGGATGGTCGATGTCTGTATTTCCTCGAACGAAATAGCACGGAAAATTTCACCAAAACCTTCCAGCTCCTTGTCCAGCAGCACCTGGACCGCTTCCGGCGTGCCGTCACGACCGGTGACACCCGTACCCCCGGTGGTGATAACCACCTGCACGCCGGGGTCGGCGATCCAGCGCGACACAATAGCCCGGATGGCATAGATGTCATCCGGCACGATCACTTTTTCCGCCAGCCGGTGACCCGCCTCGACCAGGCGCTCCGCCAGTGTCCTGCCCGAGGTATCGTTTTCCTCGGTGCGGCTGTCGGATACCGTCAGTATCGCGATATCGAGCGGAACAAAGCTGCGTTCTTTTGTCATTTCATTCTCCGGGATCAACAGAAACCTGCAGGTGCGGTTTCCTGACCGCGATTATACACCGTGGCTTTCGCGCCGGAGGGCGGCGCTCCTACGGGTGGGGATCCGATGTCTTGAAGGTGTCTTCGAGCAACCACAGCA
>DRQL01000333.1 GCA_011371465.1 Gammaproteobacteria bacterium
CTACGGTTACGACGCTCCTTACTATGGCTATGCGCCTTACGGTTACGCCCCTTACGGCGCGCCGGCTGCTTTCCAGCCCGCTCCTGCCATGAACGACGAGCAGGCCAAGGTAATGGAAGAACAGGCCAAGGCCCAGAAGGCTGCCTTTGAAGCACAGCAAAAAGCCCAGGCTGATTACTTCAAGCAGATGGAAGAACAGCGCAAGGCCATGCAGGAATCGATGGAAGCCCAGCGCAAGGCCATGCAGAAGGCCCATGAAGAGATGATGAAGAGCCGCCAGGCCATGTGGGACAACCGCTACGGCGCAGCTGCCGTACCGACCGCTGCCGCACCCGCTCCGGCTGCTCCGGCAACGACCAAGTAAAGGTTGTTGTTCATCTAAACGTTTTACTTACGATTTAATACACGAGGATATTGATATGAACTTCAGGAAAACTGTTTTTGCAGCAATGCTTGCCGGTGCGACTGCACTGTCCATGAGCTCCGCCCAGGCCTGGTGGGGTCCTTTCGGTAACGATGGTTACAACAACGGCTGGGGCAACAACGGCTGGGGCGACGGCATGGGTGACATGTTCGGCGACGGTGACTTCAGCATGAACTTCAGTGGTCACGGCTCAGGTCGTGGTTACGGTCGTGGGTATGGCCGTGGCTACAATGACTACTACGGCCGTAACTACTACGGTGGCTATGCTCCTTATGGCTACGGTGCTCCTTACGGCTATGGCGCTCCGTATGGTGCGGCTCCTTACGGCGCGTATCCTGCTCCGCAGGCTGCTCCGGCTGCCCCGCAGGCACCTGCCAAGTAAGCTTCCGGTTTATACCGGCAGTACGAAAAGGGGGCTCATTGAGCCCCTTTTTCATGCGCGGAGTATTCGTCCTGCCGGGGTCAGGACGGCGTGTCTTCCAGGTTGGTGTGGCAGAGTACTTCACGCATGCTGCCGATCAGTTCCAGCAGGGCTTCGTTGCGTACCCGGTAGTAGATGCGATTGGCTTCCTTGCGGGACACCAGGATGCGTTTGTTGCGCAGCTGGTCCAGGTGCTGGGACATGTTGCTCTGTGTGGTCCCGATCTGCCTGGCAAGATCACCGACCGTGATCTCGTCTTCACCCAGTGCGCACAGGATGCGCCAGCGCAGGGGGTGGCCCATGGCCTTCAGCGCATCCGCTGTCAGTACAGCGTCTTCGGGGGAAACCGCGTCCTTATTCTCGTCGCTCATGCCACAATTCCTGGAGTGTCCTGGGTCAAATGTCGTTGTCTGCGGGCCGGAAACCGGTCATGTTCTTGGCGATGCAGAGTATATCCGTAATAGTACCGCATTCATCGCTCATGGCGGTACGTGAAAACAGCACGGGTACCCGGGTTCCATCCCGGGTGATGAAGCGCGCCTCGATACTGCTGAGGTTCCCGCTGCGAATCAGCGCCTCGAGCCAGGTTCCCATGAAGGCATGCGCCTGTTCCGGCTCGGATTCCTCGAACACGTCGCCGATATTGAGGCCGACCAGGTCTTTTTCCTCGTAGCCCAGCAGCCTGCAGGCGGCCGGGTTGACGGATTTTATGTTGCCAGAGGGTGCCAGCACCAGCAGCGCTTCGCCCATGTTCTCGATGATTCCCCGCAGGTAGCAGTTGGCCGTGCGTAATTCGGCCGTTCGTTCGGCCACCTGTTCCTCCAGCCGGCGGTTCAGGTCGCGCTCTTTTTCGATCAGGCGGAAGTAGGTGCTGATTTTGTTGATGAGCTGGTTGTCGTCGATCGGTTTGAGCAGGTAGTCCACGGCACCGACGTCATAGCCTTTTTGCTGGAATTCATCGGTCTTGAACGCGGCGGTCAGGAAGATGATGGGGATATCGCGGGTCTTTTTGCGGATTTTCAGCATGGAGGCGGTCTGGAAACCATCGATCTCCGGCATCTGGATATCGAGCACGATGAGGTCAATGCCCGGGTTCGACAGGGCGATGTCCAGGGCCTCCCGGCCGGAGCCGGCTTCCAGTATTTCCACGTCCATATGTTCCCGGATCAGGGTGCGCAGGGTGAACAGATTGTGCGGGTTGTCATCGACGATCAAGAGTCTGAAGCCGCTGTAGCGTTTCATGCCTGCTCCTCCCGGGCTGCTGCGCGGGTGCTGCCGGACCCCAGCAGGCGGTCCAGTTCTCTTTTCAGTTCTGCCACCTCGACCGGCTTGGACAGGAAGCCGTCAGCGCCCAGGGCGAGGGCGCGCTCCCTGTCTTCTTCCGCCACCCTGGCGGTGAGCACCACCACCGGCAGTTTTTCCAGGTCTGTAACTGCGCGCATTTCGCGCAGGGTCTCATAGCCGTCCATTTCCGGCATCATCAGGTCCAGCAGTACCAGGTCAAAGGATTCATCGTCGTGCTGCAGGGCCTCCAGCGCCTCGTGACCATTGCCGGCAGCCAGCACTTCGATGCCCCAGCCTTCCAGCAGGGGCGTGAGTGCCAGCAGGTTGCGCAGATCATCGTCCACCACCAGTACCCGCCGGCCACCGTAATCCGCCTCGGGAATATCCGCTTCCGCTATGGCACCTGCCGCCATCTCCCCGGAGGGTTCTGCCGCCGGCACAGCGCCGCTCCCGTACCGGGTGCTGCCGGCATCGAGTGTCAGCGGCAACAGCAGGGTAAAGGTCGAGCCCTGCTGTTCATCGCTGTGGATATCGATATGGGCATCGATCAGGCGCGCCAGTTCGCGGCTGATGGTCAGGCCCAGCCCGGTTCCGCCGTAGCGCCGGCTGGTGGAACCGTCGACCTGCTTGAAGGCTTCGAATACCAGCGCCTGCTTGTCACTCGCGATACCGATGCCGGAGTCGCTGACGCTGATGGCCAGCGGCCGCTGTTCGGCCATCGCACCGGTGCTGCGCGCCAGCCGCAGGGTGGCACCGCCCTGCTCGGTGAACTTGAGCGCGTTGGAGAGGAAATTGGTCAGGATCTGGCGCAGTTTTTCCGCGTCGGTCTCGATGGAGGAGGGCAGGTCGGTATCGATCTCCAGGGTGAGCGTAAGCCCCTTTTCCTCGAACTGCGGGCGCATCAGTGCAGTCAGTTCGTTCAGCAGGCCCGCCAGGTCGACCTGCCCGGGTTTCAGTGCGGCTTCCCCGGCCTCGATCCGGGAAAGGTCCAGGATGGTATCGATCAATGCCCGCAGGTCCTTGCCGGCAGAGTGGATAACCTGTGCCTGCTGCAGCTGTTCGGGACTCAAGCGGTCGCCGTTGCCGGCCAGCAGTTTCGACAGCAGCAGGATTGAGTTCAGCGGGGTGCGAAGCTCGTGGCTCACGTTGGCCAGGAACTCGGACTTGTAGCGGTTGGAGATTTCCAGTTCGTCGGCGTGGATGCGCAGGGCGCGGGCGTCTTCAATGTGTCGTTCACACAGCCGTGTCAGGCTGTTGCCCAGGTTGCGCAGTTCCTCCGGGCGCTGCCAGGAGAAGCTTGCTGCCTGTTCTCTTTCCAGTACATCGGCAATGCCGTTTTTCAGGTCCTGGCTGACGCGCTCCATGCGGATCGCGATAGCGCGCGCAATGACGATGATCACCAGCACCAGGATGGCAATGATCGTGCCGACACGGAATTCAAGCGTCCTGGTAAAGGCGGTAAGCGGTGACGGATCGACGCTGCGCCCCACCCATAACGGACCGGAATCCTGGGTGGAAAAGAGCGGCAGCCAGAATATTTGCTGGCCACCCTTTTCCCACAGTGCCAGTTCCCCTTTTGCAAACAGTTTGTCAAGACCCGGGAAATCCCTGAACGCCGTCGAGGCCGGCACATTATCCTGCCGGTAGGTCAGGTATTCGCCATTGTTCTGCACCCAGTAAATGCCGTTGTAGACATGCGCGAGACCACCGACGTCGAGGTTGAACAGGACGAGACCCAGCAGCCTGGTGGCGCCGTCCTGCGAGGATCTCGTGTACAGCGGGCTGACGAAGCTGAGGGTCATAAAGCGCCGCAGGTCACTGTTTTCGGTGCGGGTGTGGAAACGGATCGGGCTGGTAAGCACGGCGCCGGGTGCCAGTTTCATGCCGGCGGAAAGGAAGTCCATGCCCGGCAGGTCAGGCTCCTGATTGCCGGTTTTCAGCAGGCCGGTCTGGTAGTCCCGGTCCAGCGAGAAGCTTACCTTGCCCTCGTTGTTGATAAAAATAACCTGGGTGATGTCCAGCTGGTCGAACAGCACGCGGTTGGCCCAGTCCGTGTAGGCCGTACGTTCCCTGGCAAGCCGGTCGTTACCCGGTTCATGTTTGTTTTCGGCCGTGTGCGCAATGCCGGGTTCGGGCAGCTTGGCAAACAGCCGCACCATTTCCTGCCGGCGGGTAATATGCTGGTCCAGGTCATGGAAGTCGGTGCGCAGTTTTTCCAGGTAGGCATCGTGGTAGAACGATTCCAGCTTGTCGAATACCAGCGGCACATTGATGACAAAGGACATCAGCAACGGGGTCAGTCCCAGCAGCAGCAGGAACAGGGTGATCTGGGTGCGCAGCTTCACGGTTTATGAATGTCCCGGCGGTACGGACCCGTGTCCGGCAGGCAGGCAGCCAAAGCAGGTTCTGCTGATCCTCTCGGGTAACACATCAGTCCATACCATTCATACAACGGTAAACACATCTTAACATAGTTGTCACAAGCGCTCGTTAGTCTCCCGCCGGTCACACGCAATGGCGTGTAACCAACCTGCAGTATGTTCCGGGAGGACTATTCATGAAATTTCGACGCCGTTTGCCCCTGTTGCACTGTGCTTTTCTGTGTGCCGCAGGCAGTTTTTCACTACCCGCACCTGCCGATGACAGCGCCATGGACGATCTGCTCAGGGTGCTCCGGGATCGGGGTGCCATCAGCGCCACGGAGTACGAAGCGCTGAAGCACTCAGTCACTGCAGACAGGGAGCGAGTGAGCCGGGAAGTATCCGAAGCGACCAGGGATACCGTCAGGGTCAGCACTGGCAAATCCGGTCTCAAGGTGTCTTCCGGTAGCGGAGATTTCAGCTTCCAGCTGGGCGGTCGTGCCATGATCGACGCTGCCTTCTATGACAGGGATGAAACCCGGCTGGGTAACGGAGCGGAAGTGCGTCGCGCACGCCTGTTTGCCAGGGGCACGGTTTACCGGGACTGGTTCTACAAGGCGCAGGTTGATTTTGCCGGCAACAGCACTGCGCTGAAAGATTTTTACCTGGGTTACAGCGGCCTTGATTCGGCCAAAATAAAAATCGGTCACTTCAAGGAGCCTTTCAGCCTCGAGGAACAGACCAGTTCAAAATATATCACCTTCATGGAGCGTGGCCTGCCGAACGCCTTTTCGCCCGGGCGTAACACGGGTCTGGTGATGAGTACGCATGGTGACCGGTGGGGTGCAGCGGCCGGGTATTTTTTTGAGGGCGTGAAAAACAGCAGTTCGCCAAAGAGCCAGGGCTGGGGCGTTACCGGACGGGTTCATTTTGCGCCGCTGGCGGACAGCACGCGGGTCGTTCACCTGGGGGCGGCCGCCAGCTACCGCGGTTCTAACGGGGATAACAAGATACGCTTTCGTGAACGTCCCGAGTCCCATGTAACCAGTACCCGCCTGGTGGATAGCGGCACTATCGGCGGCTATGACAATCAGACGCTGTACGGGCTGGAGGCCGCCACCGTGCTTGGTCCGTTCTCCTTGCAGGGTGAGTACATGCGGGCCAGTGTCGATGTATCGGGTAAGGGTTCAGACCCGGATTTCAGTGGCTGGTACGTTTTTGGCAGCTACTTCCTGACCGGTGAACATCGCCCGTACAAGGCCGGCAGCGGTACCTTCGGCCGCGTGAAACCCGGCAGCGTGGTGGGCAAGGGCGGAACCGGCGCCTGGGAAATAGCCGCTCGCTACAGCCGCATC
>DRQL01000334.1 GCA_011371465.1 Gammaproteobacteria bacterium
AAGTAGTACAGTGGGTTACCTTTCGTCTCGCGGACGAGACCTACGGGATCAACGTAATGCAGGTGCAGGAAGTCCTGCGCGTCACTGAAATCGCGCCGGTGCCTGGTGCACCACACTATGTGCTGGGCATCATCAACCTGCGCGGCAATGTCGTGACCGTCGTGGATACCCGTATCCGCCTGGGCCTGGAAGCCACCGAAGTCACGGATGCGACCCGCATCGTCATCATCGAGGGATCGAAGCACGTGGTCGGTATCCTGGTGGATTGTGTCGCCGAGGTGGTCGACCTGCGCGCGTCCGATCTCGAGTCCGCGCCCAACGTCGGTAACGATGAAAGCGCCAGGTATATCCAGGGGGTCGCCAGTCGCGACAACGAGCTGCTGATCCTGGTCGACCTGAACAAACTGCTCACCGATGAAGAGTGGGAGGAACTGGCCAGCCTGTAGCTGGCCGATTCCTGGTGTGGTACGGGATATGCCATCATGCCCGAGATCGGACAGCTGCCACCTGCCTATCGCGTACCACCCGCACAGCCGGGCAAGGGAGCCGGGCAGGGCAGGCAGGCACCCAAACGCAAGCCGGACCAGGAACGTTCACCGGCGGACCGGCATTCCCCGCGCAAGCCGCGTGATGATAAGCAGCCCGGAATAGACGAATACGCCTGAGGTAGTGAACATGATCACCCGGTTTTTGACAAGATTCGGTATCCGCGCGGCCTCCGGCCTGGCGGAGATAAAGGCCGCCTGGCAGCGTGCCCGTTGCCGTGAGCAGAGCCTGTACGAGGAACTGCAGCTTACCCGCCAGCGGGTTCGGCAGCTGGAACAGGAACTCGCTGCGCTGTGCAGTGCGTCAACGGGTGTCGGTGATCACGTCGTCCGGCTGGAACAGCAGGTATTGCGGATCATCGAGCGACAGGATGTGCTCGAACTGCGCAGCGGCGGCGAACGACCCTACCGCCAGGCCAGCCAGCTGGTGCACAATGGCGCGGATATCGAAGAGCTGGTGGGCACGTGCGGACTGACCCGCGGTGAAGCCGAGCTGCTGGTCATGATGCAACGCGGTTCCGCCTGACGTTCGCGCCGAAGGCCGGCGCTCCTGCGTGATGATCAAAGCCGGGGCGACTTGCCCGACAGGTGATAGGCAAAGGCAATCACCTGTGCAACCGCCAGGTACAGGGCTTCCGGAATTTCCTCGCCGAGTTCGACACGCGCCAGCATGCTCGCCAGCGCTTCATTTTCCTGCAGGGGTATACCGTGTTGTTTTGCCAGCGCGACAATCTGGTCGGCGATCCCGTCACGTCCCTTGGCCGTTACCCGGGGTGCGCGGTCACCGTCGTATTGCAGGGCAACAGCCAGCGGTGTATCAGTGGTGCTGCGGTTCATACCTTCTCCCTGATCAGGGCCTGATCAACGCTACCTTTGCCGGTCTGCAGGCTGCCGTGCCGGCAGTTCAGCTCCTCTACTTCCAGCCCCGCGCCGTTGAGCGCGGTGCGCAGTTCATGCAGATGATCACGAAACAGTGGCAGGGCCTCGGCCTGTTGCGTCCAGAAATGTGCCGATACCCTGGCATCGCGCAGTTGCACCTGCGCCTGCACCGGGCCCAGCCCGGGCAGGTCAAATGCCAGCTGCACGGTCCAGTGCGGGGATGGTTGCCGTGCCGGTTGCGCCGGTTGGTCCCTGTCATGCAGCAGTCGCAGGGACCAGAGGTCGATGTCATCGCCACGGCGTATGGGCAGTTCGAACAGCCATTCCAGCAGGCCGCGTTCGCCTTCCCTGGGCACGGCCGCGAGCTGGTGCAACTGGATGCGTGCCAGGGCGGCTTCGGCCTGTTGCAGCAGGTCGGTGCGGAAATTTCCCGGCTGATGGAGCAGGTCCAGGCTGGCCTGCAGCGCAGGTTGCGGTACCGGTACCGCGCCGCGCAGCGGTGCCGGCAGTTCGCTGCCGGCCGTGGCGGTGCCGGGCACCGGCGTGCTGTTGCCGGTGGGAGGGCCGGTCGTTGCCGGTGGCAGGGAGGTGGCCTGTCCCCGGGCGGTCGTAGTGCCGGGCAGGGTGGCACGTGCCGCGCGCCGCAACTGGTCCGCTGCGGCTGGTGGCACCTTTGCGGTTGCGCCAGGAGTCTCGCTCGCGGCAGAGGGTGCGGGCGTCGAGGTTTTTCCCGCGCCGGCCGTGGGTGGCGGTGCACCACCCGCCCCCGTATTCACTGGCTGCGTGCTTGCGGTGGCGGCGCCACCGGCGGGTAGCGCGGGGCGCGCATCGCCGGCCGGCCAGCCACGCACCAGTTGCACCAGGCGCAGCAGGCTGGCCTTGAAATCCTGTTGCACGGCCGGTGCATCGGTTTTCGCCCCGGCCTGCTGCAGCAGCCGGTTCTCCAGGAAGATGCCCGAATCGGCAATGGCTTTTTTCAGGCCCTGAGGACTGGATGCGGCTGTGATATCGGGCAGTTGCCGCAGGGTTACGCGCAGCTGTTCGGTCAGCGGGGCCGGGGTGGGCGGGTTGGGCAGGCGTGCCAGCTGGCGGATCGAGGCCAGTAACGGTGTCAGCGGCGCCTGCCTCGGCAGCAGCCGGCGCACCAGGTCAGCGAGCGGTGACGCTTTCAGTGCGGAGATGATCTGCAGTACCGGCTGTGCTCCCAGGCTGCGTACCTGGAGGGTCAGTTGCTGGCCTTTTTCCAATGGCAGTGAAGTCTCCGCACTGACCTGCCGATTACCAATTGCCAGGAGTACTTTACCGGCACTCTGCCCGGTTACCGTGGCCTGCAGCAACTGGCCTGCCTGCCACGGTCGTACTGTGGAAGGCGCGTCACCGGTACCCTGGCCGGGCACTCCGGAAGTGGGGCCGGTAGTTACCACGGCCCGGCAATCAGCGGTTCAGACATGGCATCTATACTGCATCATTTACCCGGATAAGGAAACGGCACGACGGTTTGCAGGCAGGTTGATGAAAACAGACAGGAAGCACAGGATGCTCTGGTATACGCGCCGTGACGGGATTGTGCGCGGGCCGTACCCAGGGCGCCAGGTCAGTCGGTATATTTTGCTGGGTCGTATCCGTGAAAGTGACGACGTAAAACCGGACGGGGGGACGTGGACGGCCCTGTCGGCTTACCCGGAACTGATCCCGGATGTGATGAAACTTCCACCCAGCGAGGAAAACCGGCAAAAGCTGTTGATGGCGCGTATGCGTGAGGATGAGCGCCAGCCCGGTGACCGGCGTGAACGGGAACCCAACCAGGATGCAGAGGGGTTCCGTGAACAGCGCAGTGGCGGTGAACGGCGTCGCCGGGAAAGCGAAGAGGAACTGCGTCACAGGCTGTTGCGCTACCAGCTTACGCACGCGGCGCAGGCGAGCCGCAGTGCCTACCGTTACCCGCTGGTTGCGAGTGGACTGGTACTGCTTGGTTTACTGCTCAGCTTTGTGCTCGCACTGTTTGAACCCGAGGAAGTGGCGCCGGACTGTGCGGCGCGTGCGCACCCGGGGGTGAACTGGAACAATTGCAACCAGGTCGGCCTGGTCGCCAGCCGGGCTGACCTGGTCGGCGCCAGTATCAGTAATGCCCGCATGGATCGTTCGCAACTGTCGGGGGCGCAACTTTCCGGGGTGAACCTGGAGTACAGCAGCCTGAACCTGAGTGATCTTCGCCGCGCTGACCTGAGTCACGCCAGGCTGGTGGGTGCGACCCTGCGTGGCGCAGACCTGCGCAACAGTAGCCTGGTGCAGGCCGATCTCTCCTATGCCAACCTGAGCAGCGCGAGCATCGAGGGCGCGGATTTTTCCGGCGCCATCCTGGATAATGCGATCTGGGTGGACCAGAAACCCTGCGTGCCCGGCTCTGTGGGTGTCTGTCTGCGGTACCGGAAAAAATAGCGCTCCTGCGGGCAAATGCTTTGCGATCCGTTTGTGGAAGGTCGCAAGGGGTTTTTACACCGACTGCCGGGTGGACCGGTCCGTCTGCTCGCCAAAATATTCCGTTGTGTAGCGCCATACCCTGAGTGTGTCGGACCAGTGCCCGGGTGGCAGGCCGGCCTTGACGTTCAGCTGACGCAGGAACTCTTCGCGTTCCGGCAGCGACTCCCACACCGAGGGCAGGAAGGTACCGCGGTTCGGGCCGTCCTGGAGGATCAGGCCGTCCACGCCGGGACGGATCTGTTGCAGCAGATCCTGCCGGGAACGGAACTCGAGCGCTTCGGGTTTGCCGAGAACCGATATATCCAGCGTGATGTCAACCAGTTCCCCCTGCGTGACAGGCGGGAAACGCGGGTCGCGAAACGCGGCGGCAAATGCATTTTCCGCAACGTCGCAGATCAGCGGACGAAAGGCCTCGAGGGTTCCGATACAACCGCGTAACGCCCCCTGCCGGTGCAGGGTGACGAAACTGGCGCCATTGGCTGCAAGCGGCTGATCGTAACCGGTCGGGTCCACCGGCAACGCCCGGCCGTGAGCGAGACCATGCCGGATGGAACGCCGGGCCGTATCCAGCAGGGTGGCGCGATGTGACTCAGGCAAAGGCATAGGCACCGTATCCCACCACCCGGTCACGGCTGCCGGCAGTGTCGCCGGAGTTGCGCAGGTCCAGGGTGGTTGCGTGCAGGCCGTGCCGGCGAGCCGCGACCAGCAGGCCGCTTACCGGGTTGCGCCCGCAGGCCTGCTGGTAGTCGATGGCTTGCGGGTCGAGTTGTTCGATTGCGGCCGAGGTGGCGCGGTCGAGGCGTTGCGCGGTGGCGTAATCGAGGTAATGACTGAGATCGGAACTGATCAGCAGCAAGGTCTCGGGGCCGTCCCACAGTCGTTCCAGTACTTCGGCGACTTCATCGGCGCCGGCTTCACCGACCACCAGGGGAACCAGGCTGAAGTCTTTTTTCAGCACCGTCTGCAGGAAAGGCAACTGAACTTCCAGGCTGTGTTCTTCACGGTGTGCTTCGTCGTTTACGTGCACCTGCGGGAGTGAAAGAAGGTCATCGATCGCGGACTGGTCGATACGCACCAGGCCCAGCGGGGTGGCAAAGTAGCGCGCGCTGGTAGCGGCCAGGCCGCGAAAGCCGACCCGGTGGGCCGGGCCCAGCAGTGCCACGCGCCGGATCTGTTCGCGTACCGGTAACAGCTGCAGGTAGGCGCTGGCCGCGATCGATCCGGAATAGATATAACCGGCATGGGGGACGATCAGTGCCTTGGGCGCCGGCCCGGCAGGGATATCCCGGTCCAGCAGGTCATCCAGTTGTCGTTGCAACAGCACCGGGTCGTCCGGGTAAAACATACCGGCGACGGCCGGTTCGCGGGTCTGTAAAGCCACTTTTACCTCCCTGGCATGCGCCGGACAAGTGGTTGACTATTACATAGGGTGCATGTTGCGCAAATGCAAGGGTCCGGGCTGCGGGCGCGGGCTTGCTGTTGAATCGACGGGTGTTTTAGCCACTGCCCAGGGTGAAAAAAAACGTGGCGCCCTGCCCGGTTTTACCCTCGGCGCGGATGGAGCCGCCGTGCCGGTAGATAATCCGCTGCACCGTGGACAGGCCGATACCGGTACCGGGGAAATCCCTTTCGTGGTGCAGCCTCTGGAAGGGAATAAACAGCTTGTCCACGTATTCCATGTCGAAGCCGGCGCCGTTGTCTTCTACCAGGTAGACGGTTTCGCCATTCTCTTCCCGGCAATGGAAGCGTATGCGGGCGTCGGGTGTCCTGGCGGTAAATTTCCAGGCGTTGCCAACCAGGTTGGCCAGGGCATCCCGTATCAGGTGAGGGTCCCCCTGTACCATCATGGCAGGCCGGACCTGAACATCGACCTTGCGCGAGGGGTCTTCAGCGCGCAACTCTTTGACCACTTCGTTGCAGACGTGGCTGATGTCGAACGATACGCGGCTGATTTCCGCCCGGTTGACACGCGAAAGGGTGAGCAGGTCGTCGATGAGCTCGGCCATCTTCAGTGCGCTGTTGCGGATGCGGTCCAGGTAGTCCCTGGCCTGTCTGTCCAGTTGTTCCCCGTAATCGTCCGCCAGTATCTGGGCGAAGCCGTTCACGCTGCGCAAGGGGGCGCGCAGGTCGTGGGAAATGGCATAGGCAAACGATTCGTACTCGCGGTTGGCATCCTCCAGCTCGCGGGTGCGCTCCAGGACACGTTGTTCCAGGCTGGAGTTGGCACGTGCCAGCCGGCGGCGTTCCTCGGCGATTACCTCGGCCATGGTGTCGAACGCGGTGCCGACCTGGCCGACTTCGTCACTTTCCCGCAGCCGGGTACGCACCGAATAGTCGCCCTGGGCTACCTGGTTGGCGGCCTGCACGACTTTCTGCAGGCGGTAGGTCAGCAGGTAACCGAAACCCAGGCCGAAGATGGCGATCAGGCCCATGCCGACGGCTGCGATGGCTATGCCCCGGTTGCGAATTTCCTGGAAGCTGTCCAGCTGGGCCTGGCGGGAGAACTGCACGCTCAACGCACCCAGCGGTCCGGCGGCGTTTTCAATCCGGCTGGTACGCCAGTGGGTGGCCCCGCCGTCCACGGGTTCCGGTACGCGTTCACCCAGTTCACTGAGTGAGCTGCTCGCCACGACGATACCGCGATCATCCACCAGTCTGGCCCGCAGTATGCCGGGGTTGTCCGGCAGGGATTCGATATAACCCTGGACGCGATCGTAGTCTTCGTTGAGCAGCGCAACACGGCTGATATCGCTGACAATACCCAGGGTGACCTGCTCGGCTGCGCCGATCTGCTTCTCGGCGTTTTCCAGGGAATGTCCCAGCGTATCCCACAGTACAACGGTCATCATGACCGTTTCCAGCAGGAAGATAACGATGGCAATCTTGTACTTTAGCGACAGGTTCATCGACGGTATGGGTCCGGATCGTTGCCGGTGGTTGTGGCCGGGCAACAGGGGAGTGGCAGTTGCATCGACCGTTCCCGTGCTACCGGGTCGTATCCCGCGGGTGTGCCAGGATCTTCCTGACCGGGTCATAGTCCCGGTCGCTGCTGTCGATGAAGCCGGGCATCTTGATGCTGTCGAGCAACCGGCGGCCGACTGCATCTGACGACCACAGGCCGATGCGTTTCTGCAGGGCCTTGCGGATTCGCTCCGGCACGCGTTGGTGTACCGCGTAGGTCGAGCCGGGAACCGACGCGCTCTCCGCCAGCTGCCTGAAGTGTACACCGCTCCGGTCCTGGAATATGAACAGCGGTGATGCAGCGGTGATGCAGGCTGCTGCCTTGTGGATCATGATCTGGCGCAGGCAGGCCGCGTGGCTGCGCTGGTGGTCTATGCGGACCTGTTTGCCCGGTTCCAGGTGGTGATCGAGCAGGGTCTGCCTGCCGAGCAGGCTGACAGCGGCCTGTTCGGGTGGTGCTGCAAGGATCCGGCCGTCCAGGTCGCCGAGGTCGGCAAGGTCGCTGTCCTGCAGTGTCACGAACAGGGCGGAGAGCGCGCGGCTGGGGCGGGATATGGACCGGTAGCCGTGCGGGGCGGCCGTTTCCGCGTAGGCAAACGGCTGGATGAAAATCAGGTCGAACACTTCTTCGCGCAAGCCCTCCCGGAAGGCTGCAAACGTCGGTCGGGTACGCAGCTGTACGGGATGGCCGATCGCCTGTGACAGGTCCGCGGCTACCGGTGCATAGAGTTGTTCCAGGCGCGCCGGGGGCAGGTAGGGGAATACCCCGAACAGGATCGGTCGGGCGTCGTCTGCGCTCAGTGCGAAAGCGGAGACCGACAGTATTCCCGCGAGCAGGCGGCGGCGTAGCCGGCCGCGGTATCCGGCGCGGTGCCGGGTCGGGGTGTGGTCCTTGCGATGACGTGAGGGCTGCATTCAGGTATAGCCCGGTATCATCGACTGTCAGGTTCTGATGATGATCAGCCCTGCCAGTGGTGGCAGGTCGATGACGATCGAGTGTGGCTGGTTCATCCAGGGAACCGACTCGCTGCTGTGGAAACCTTCCACGTGCAGGTTGCTGCCGCTGTAAAGGCCGGCATCGGAATTCAGGGCCAGCCGGTATTCGCCCGCGGCAGGTACGCCCACCCGGTAGCCGGGTCGTGGCACCGGGGTGAAGTTCAGTACCACGATGGCGGTCTGTCCGCCACCCAGCCGGAAATAGCTCAGGATGGAGTTGTCGGCATCATTGCAATCCAGCCAGCGAAAACCCTGCGCCTCGAAGTCGTACTGGTGCAGCGCAGGTTCATTGCGGTACAGCTGGTTCAGGTCGTGCACCAGCTGTTTGAGGTTGGCGTGGCGCGGATCTTCCATCAGGTGCCAGTCCAGCGAGCTGTCCGCATCCCACTCGGCGTACTGGCCGAATTCATTACCCATGAACAGCAGTTTCTTGCCCGGGTACGTGAACATATAGGTATAGAGCAGGCGCAGGCTGGCAAAACGCTGCCAGGTATCGCCGCTCATCTTGTCCAGCATCGATCCCTTGCCGTGCACGACTTCATCGTGGGAAAAAGGCAGGACGAAATTTTCATTGAACGCGTACAGCAGGCCGAAGGTGAGCTGGTTGTGGTGGAACTTGCGGTGCACCGGTTCCTTGCTCATGTACAGCAGGGTGTCGTGCATCCAGCCCATGTTCCATTTCATGCTGAAACCCAGGCCGCCGCTGTCGACCGGGCGGGTAACCTGCGGCCAGGCGGTGGATTCCTCGGCGATGACCATGCTGCCCGGCTGTTCGGCGTGGGTGACCTCGTTCAGGTGGCGCAGGAAGTGGATGGCGTCCAGGTTTTCCCGGCCGCCGTATTCGTTCGGGATCCAGTCGCCCGGGTCGCGCGAATAGTCCAGGTACAGCATCGAGGCCACGGCATCGACGCGCAGCCCGTCGATGTGCATTTCCTCCAGCCAGAACATGGCGCTGGAGAGCAGGAAGTTGCGCACCTCGTTGCGGCCGTAGTTGAATATGAGCGTACCCCACTCGCGGTGTTCGCCGCGGCGCGGGTCCTCGTGTTCGTACAACGGTGTGCCGTCGAAGCGCGCCAGCGCGAAATCATCCTTGGGGAAGTGGCCGGGCGCCCAGTCGAGTATGACGCCAATGCCATTGCGATGACAGTGGTCCACGAAATAACGGAAGTCGTCCATATTGCCAAAGCGGCTGGTGGGCGCGAAGTACCCGGTGGTCTGGTAGCCCCAGGATGCATCGAGGGGGTGTTCGGTGACCGGCAGCAGTTCGATATGGGT
>DRQL01000335.1 GCA_011371465.1 Gammaproteobacteria bacterium
ACTACCCGCCGGTCGGTATGATTAACGGCAAGACCCGCAATGTGAGTCTCGAGGGTATGTATGTCGATGTAGAGGGGGTTCGCATACCGACCCAGGCCCGGCTGGAAATCTGCTTTACGGCCGACGTGCGCGGCAAACCGGTCGAGCACCGCCTGCCCGCCTACGTCGTACACGGCAACGACGGCGGCATCGGCCTGATGTTACAGCATGTCGGCTACCGGGAATTCGATGCCCTGCGTTATATGCTGAATGCCGCCTGAACGGCGGCATCCCTCCGGCATAAAAAACCCCCGCAGCAGGCGGGGGTCGCATCCGGCTTGCAGCAGGCTTACTGCAGCCTGGTCAGTTCCCTGTTTGCCACCTTTGCGGGCAGGGGGATATAGCCGTCCTTGACCACGGTCATCTGGCCGGACTTCGACAACACCATTTTCAGGAACTCGCGTTCCAGCGGCGGCAACGGTTTGTTGGGTTGCTTGTTGACGTAGATATACAGGAAGCGGGCCAGCGGATAACGGCCGCTGATCGCATTGTCCGGGGTGGCGGCAACGAACGGTTTACCGGCCTCCTTTGACAGGGGAACCGCTCGCACACCCGAGGTGACGTAACCGATACCGGAATAACCGATCCCGTTGAGTGAAGCGGATACCGACTGCACCACGGATGCAGAACCGGGCTGCTCGTTGACGTTGTTCCTGTAATCACCCTTGCACAGTGCCTTTTTCTTGAAGTAGCCGTAGGTACCGGAAACCGAGTTACGCCCGTAGAGCTGTATGGAACGGGTCTTCCACGCGCCCTCCAGGCCCAGGGCGCCCCAGTCATTGATTTCATCCGGGTAACCGCACTTGCGCGTCGACGAAAATACTGCGTCCACCTGCGGAATGGTCATCCCCTTGACCGGGTTGTCCTTGTGTACAAATACCGCCAGCGCGTCGATCGCGACACGGATCGGCGTTGGCTTGTAGCCGTAACGGCGTTCGAAAGCCTCTATTTCCCGGTCTTTCATCTTGCGACTCATCGGTCCCAGGTTGGACGTGCCTTCGGTCAGCGCAGGCGGCGCTGTCGAGGAACCGGCGGCCTGTATCTGGATATTGACGTTGGGGTAGTTACGCTTGAACGCTTCCGCCCACAGCGTCATCAGGTTAGCCAGGGTATCCGAACCCACGCTGGACAGGTTACCGGATACACCGCTGGCACGGCTGTAATCAGCAAGACCGGCATCCACTTTCGGGTCCGCCATGGCGTGGCCGCTCAGCACCAGGGTAAATGACAGGGCGCCTGCCAGCAGGCCGGGTATACTGGATTTCATCAGGTAATCTCCTCAAAAAGCGTATATACAGAATCGCATGGTGGTACCGGGAAGAGATATTAGGCCCGGAATATTACGACTGTATGACATTTTCCGGCCGGTTGTTCCGGTCAGGGTCGCCTGGATCGTGTAGTACCTGTTGGATTACGCTGACGCTAATCCAACCTACAGGATTCAGCGGATGTCATATCACGACCGGGCTCTGTCAGTTTGCCCACCCCTTGAACCCACCACGGGAGAACGGAAACCCCGTAGGTCGGGTTAGGCGCGCAGCGCCGTAACCCGACGTTGCGCCTGTCGGATTACGCTGGCGCTAATCCGACCTACGGAATTTGGCGAGTATCGTGTCAGGACTGGCTAGTGACCACACTCGACATGACTGCGAACCGGAAAACGGCAACGGAAACAGCTGCCCTTGCCCGGTTCGCTGTCGATCTCCAGCTCCGCGTCGTGACGTAGCAAAACATGCTTGACGATGGCCAGCCCGAGCCCCGTACCACCGGTTGCACGCGAACGACCGGTGTCGATCCGGTAAAAACGTTCCGTCAGGCGCGGAATGTGATGCGCAGCAATGCCCATCCCGGAATCCTTCACGGAAAAGACCGGCGTTTGATCCTCAAGGCGCCAGCGTATAATGATACGACCCTGTGCGGGCGTGTAACGCACCGCGTTGAATACCAGGTTGGAAAACGCGCTGTACAACTCCGATTCCGTCCCCCTGATACACAGGTCGGTATCCACATCCAGCGTGATCACATGCCCGTTGTCCGCACTGAGTTCCCGCGCCTGGTCAGTGATGGCATCGATCATCGCAGCCACCGGCACCGCCTGCGGGTCGGGCTGGCTGGTTTCATTCTCCAGCCTGGACAACAGCATCAGGTCTTCGACGATACGGTTCATGCGTTCGGCCTGTTGCCGCATACTGTTCAACTGGTCAGCGAACTCGCCCGCGCAACCCTCTGCATCAGCCAGGGTTTCCAGGTAACCGGATATAACGGTCAGCGGGGTACGCATTTCGTGCGAGACATTGGCCACAAAATCCTGCCGCATCCGCTCCAGCTGCTGCATGCGGGTCATGTCGCGGGCCACGACCAGGCGCCGGTCGCCCGAATAGGGAATCACGCGAATGCGCAACGTGATGCGTTCATCGACGGGTGAAGGAATTTCCACGGCCTGCTCGTAATCGTGACCGTGCAGGTAATCCACGAACGCCGGGTGGCGCAGCAGGTTGCTGATACGCTGGCCACTGTCGCGCGGGTATTCAAAACCCAGGTACCTGGCTGCTGCGTTGTTCCACCACTCGATCTGCTCGCTGCCCGGGCGCAACTCCACGGTCGCATCGGGCAGTGCAACGGTAATTTTATGAAAGCGTTTGAGCATGCGCCGCAGTTCACGCTTGCGTTTACGGTTGCGTTGCTGCAGGCGGTAGATATGCTCGAACACGTCGTCCCAGATACCACTCGCTTCCGGCGGCCGGAATTTCCGGCCTTCCCGCAGCCAGCAGATCAGCCGGTGTACGTTATACAGGTGCCAGCCCAGGTAACCGAGCGCAACCAGCAACAGGACCGGGATAACACTTCCCAGCACCAGGCCCAGCACCAGGCCGCCCATGACCAGGCCCGCAATACGCCACAGCTCTTTCTGCCAGGGATTACTCACACCCGTGCTCTGTTCATACCATCACCAGGAACCCGGTTCGTTTTCAGTGCCCGGTCGAGAACCGGTAACCGGTGCCACGCACGGTCTGGATAAAGCGGTCATAGGCGCGACCGGCCAGCGCCTTGCGCAAGCGCCGGATATGGACGTCGACCGTACGCTCCTCCACGAAGATACCCCGCCCCCAGACACGATCCAGCAACTGCCCGCGACTGTACACCCGGTCCGGGTGGCTCATGAAGAAATGCAGCAGGCGGAACTCGGTGGGCGCCAGGGTGAGTGTTTCACCATCGGCCCGCACGCGATGCCCCACCGGGTCCAGCCATAAGCCGTCAAACTCGATCGGCTGTTCACCGGTGACCACCACGCTGCGCCGTAATACCGCGTTGATACGCGCAATCAGCTCACGCGGCGAGAACGGCTTGGTCACATAGTCATCGGCGCCCAGTTCCAGGCCGTGTACCCGGTCACTCTCCCCCACTCGCGCAGTGAGCATGATGATGGGCAGTCCGGCGGTAATCTCCTCGCTGCGCAGACGGCGCACCAGGTCGGCGCCGCTCATGCCGGGCAGCATCCAGTCCAGTAACACCAGGTCCGGCGGGCGGGAGGCAACGGCAGCCAGCGCCTGTTCGGCATCTCCTGCTTCATCATACTGGAAACCCGCCTGTTTCAGCGCAAATCCGATCATGTCACGGATTGCGGGTTCGTCTTCCACTACCAGGATACGGGTCATGCTGCCCACTTGCTCATTGGTCCGGCGATCATTCGATACAGCAGTACACCCCAGCAATGTTACAATAATGTGACAATGGCCATGAAAACCGCCCGCTGCCCGCTGTGATGGCTCAGGCTCCGGCCGCAGGCTACCATTCCAGCCGGCCAGGCAACACAGGAACGACTTCAACATGTGCCGAATAGCCGCTTACCTCGGGGCACCCGTGTCACTCGGTGCCTTTTTGCTGGACCCGCCGCACAGCCTGCAGGTGCAGGGCTGGGCCCCGCGGGAACTGCGCTACGCCCGGCTGAATGCCGATGGCTATGGATTCGCATGGTACGACGCCGGACGGCAGCCCGCTGTGTACGTCAACCCGGCGCCCATCTGGAACGATCCCAACCTGCCGCACCTGGCCCGCACACTGGTCAGCAACCTGTGGCTGGCCAGCGTGCGCAGTGCGACCGAGGGCAACCCGGTCAATCACGCCAATACCCAGCCGTTTGTCGATAGCGAATTCCTGTTTGATCACAACGGACTGATCGACCACTTCCATGACCGGGTCCGGCCACGGCTGGTAGCCGACCTGGACCCTCGCTACCTGCCGGCCATCCGCGGCAATACCGAGTCTGAATACCTGTTCGCCGCGCTGCGCCAGTTGCTGGCGGACGATCCCGACCTGTCGATGGAAGCCGCCCTGAAGGAGTTGATGAACCGCATCGAGCACTGGGCACAGGGCTGTCGCTCGTTGCTGACCATCGTGGTCAGTGACGGGGAACGCCTGTACGCGGTACGGCATGCGCTGGCCGACGATCCACCCACTCTGTATTACACCGTGGACGACGAAGCCTTTCCGGATGCCCAGCTGATCGCCTCGGAACGACTGACGGAATCCGGATTCTGGCAGGCCGTGCCGGAACACCATATACTGATACTCGATCCCGAGGAACCCCCGGAACTGCTGTCGTTGTGAGCACGGATGCACTAATTACCGAACTGGGCCATGCACAGGCCCTGCTGGTGGCACTGGTGGAAGATGCCGACCCGGCCACCTTCCGCAACCAGTACCACCCGGACCTGAGCCCACTGGGCTGGCACCTGGGTCACTGCGTCTACACCGAATGCCTGTGGCTGCACGAAAAGCTGCGCGGTGATGACAGCGTGACCAGCCCCATCGCCGACCTGTATACCCCGCCCCGCACCCCGAAACCCGAACGCGGCAAACGCCTGCCACCCCAACCGGCACTGCTGGCCTGGGCGACGGAGCTGCAGGCCTTTAATCTTCACTACCTGCGCAACCTGCGCCCGCAGTGGCAGGAGCACCCGCTGCTCGAAGACGACTACCTCATTCATTTCCTCATCCAGCACAACAGCCAGCATTATGAAACCATGCTGATGATCCTGAACCAGAAAGCACTGCACGAGCACGACACGCCCGATACACCGCACCAGCCATTGCAGGCAAGCGTTCTTCAGCCCGAACTGGCGGACATTCCCGCGGGCCACTACCGCGTCGGCGGCCGGAAACCGGTCGCCTACGACAACGAAGTGCCACCGCAGCAGGCGGATCTCGGCCCTTTCTCCATCAGCAGAACGCCGGTCAGTAACACCGAGTATCTTGCCTTTATGGAAGATGGTGGCTACCGGCGTCAGGAACTATGGGACGAGGAAGGCTGGCGCTGGCAACAGGCACACGGGATTTCCTCACCCGATCACTGGCGACAGGCGGATAACGGGGACTGGTACGCGGTCAGCATGAAAGGCAGCTACGACCTGGCGGACCGCGAACCGGTATCCGGTATCAGCCACCACGAAGCCCAGGCCTTTGCGCGCTGGGCGAACGCACGTCTGCCACACGAGTACCAGTGGGAAGCCGCCTGCCGGATCGGCCTGCTGGAACAGACCGGCCGGGTCTGGGAATGGTGCGCCAACCCGTTCCACGCCTACGAGGGTTTCACTCCTTTTCCCTACGACGAGTACTCCCTGCCCTGGCTGGATGGCCGGCATTTCAGCCTGCGCGGCGGCAGCCTGCACACCCGGCCGGCCATAAAACGCCCCAGTTTCAGGAACTTCTTTCTCGCCGACAAACGTCACATATTTGCCGGCCTGCGGCTGGTTTATTAACCACAAACCCCCTCACCTGGTTTACAATCGGCCCATGGCCGACTCCAACAAGCAGAATACGAGCCGCATGGGCAAGGGCATGACCTTCGCAGCATGGATCGTCGCACTGGGACTGCTGACCCTGTTCTTCAATAACAAACTGGAAAAACAGCGCAACCCCAACCAGTCCGTCTACAGCCGTATCGATGCGGCCGGTATCCCCGAGGTAATCCTGAAGCGCAATCGCTTCGGCCACTATGTAACTACCGGGACCGTCAACGGGCGCAGCGTGGAGTTCATGCTGGACACCGGCGCCAGCGATGTCGCCATTCCTGCCAGACTCGCCCGGGAACTGGGACTGAAACGCGGTGAACCGGTGCAGTACCAGACCGCCAACGGGGTAGTGACCGCCTACCGGACCACCATCGACAGCGTCGCCATCGGCCCGATGGTCATACGCAACGTACCGGCCAGCATCAACCCCGGCATGCGCGACATGGAAATCCTGCTGGGCATGAGCGTACTCAAGCACGTCGAATTTACCCAGCGCGGGGACACCCTGATTCTGCGCCCCAATGAATGAGCTGGTAGCCCGCCTCACCGACAGCAGCGCGTACCTGGCCGGCCTGCTGTGGGGCAACGGACTGACCCTGGGCATCCTGCTGGGCATGGGTCTGTACCTGACGATTCGCATGGGGCTGGTGCAGGTGCGCGGCTTCCGTCACTCGCTGGCACTGCTGTCCGGCCGCTACAGCTGCCCCGATCATGAAGGGCAGATCAGTCACTTCCAGGCACTCTCCACCGCGCTGTCGGCCACCGTGGGTACCGGTAATATCGCCGGTGTGGCAACCGCGATCTCGCTGGGTGGTCCCGGCGCCCTGTTCTGGATGTGGGTAACGGCGTTCTTTGGCATGGCCACCAAGTTTACCGAGTGTACGCTGGCGCTGAAATTCAGGCAGGTCGGGAACAACGGCGAAATCTCCGGCGGCCCCATGTATACCCTGCTGCACGGCCTGAAAATGAAACGCACCGCCGTGCTGTTCGCCAGCTTTGCGCTGGTCGCTTCCTTCGGTATCGGCAACATGGTTCAGGCCAACTCCGTGGTGGATGGCCTGGGCTACCTGTACCCGGGTATTCGCGATAACGGCTGGCTGGTCGGTGGCGTACTGGCCTTCCTGGTCGGCATGGTGATACTGGGCGGCGTCAGCCGCATTGCCCGCGTCGCCAGCGCCATCGTGCCGCTGATGGCCATCCTCTACATCAGCGGCGCCCTGCTGGTGCTGTTCAACCATGCCGACCGGGTCCCCGCTGCCTTTGCCACCATCCTCGAGCACGCCCTGAACCCCTGGGCAGTCGGCGGTGCCGCGGTCGGCGAAGCCATACGCTGGGGCGTGGCGCGCGGACTGTTCTCCAACGAGGCCGGCCTGGGCTCCTCGCCCATGGCGCACGCGGCGGCACGCACCAATGAACCGGTACGCGAAGGCCTGGTCGCCATGCTGGAACCGTTCATCGACACGCTGGTGATCTGCACCATGACCGGCCTGGTGATCGTGGTCACCGGCGCCTACAGCCTGCAACGGGAAGACCTGGTGGGCGCCGCGCTGACCGCCCATGCCTTCCAGAGCTCGCTGGGGACCTCCGGCGCAGCGGTGGTCGGCATCGGCCTGAGCCTGTTCGCCTTCTCGACCATGATCGCCTGGTCCTACTACGGCGATCGTTCGGCGCGCTTCCTGTTTGGCGAACGCGCGGTGCAGCCCTACCGGGTGCTGTACACCTTCCTGGTCATGGTCGGCGCCGCCATTCCCCTGAAACTGGTATGGAACATTGCCGACATCACCAATATCCTCATGGCGCTGCCCAACCTGCTGAGCCTGGCCCTGCTGGCGGGACTGGCGCAACGGCTCAAGACAGAGTATTTTTCTCGGCCTTTCAAAAAGGAAAACAGCAGGGCAAAATCATGAACGCAACCAGCACTGACAGCGGACTGATATACGAAGACATCAGCGTCGGCAACGGCGACCTGTGCACGGGCCGTGGCCAGACCGCCATTGTGCACTACACCGGCTGGCTGGAAGACGGCACCCAATTTGATTCCAGCAGGGACCGCGGTGACCCCTTCAGCTTCCCCATCGACTGCGGTTATGTCATTCGCGGCTGGGACGAGGGTGTGGTCGGCATGCAGGTCGGCGGTGTACGCAAGCTGACCGTCCCGCCGCAACTCGCCTACGGTGAACAGGGCGCCGGCGGCGTCATCCCGCCCAATGCCACGCTGGTATTCGAAATCGAGCTGCTGGAAATTTCCGAATAGATGTTGCTCGAAGCACTGGAAGCACAGATCGAACACGACATACGCAATGCCCTGGAAGAAGACCTGGGCAATGGCGACATCACCGCGCAACTGGTACCACAGGACCGCGTCTGGAAAGCCAGCGTGTATACCTCGGACCCCGCCATCCTGTGCGGTCGCAACTGGTTCGACGCGGTATTCCGGCACCTGGATACCGGTGTCGATGTACGCTGGTACGCCGCCGATGGCGACCCCGTCAAGCCACACCAGGTCGTCTGCACACTGAAAGGTCCGGCGCGCGCGCTGCTGAGCGGTGAACGCACGGCACTCAACTTCCTGCAAACCCTGTCCGGTACCGCGACCATTGCCCACACCTATGCAAGACAGGTCCAGGGTCTGCACACCCGGATACTCGACACGAGGAAAACCGTACCCGGCCTGCGCCGTGCCCAGAAGTACGCCGTGCGCTGCGGCGGCTGCCACAATCACCGCATGGGCCTGTTCGATGCCTTTCTCATCAAGGAAAATCACATCATGGCAGCAGGCTCCATAGCGGAAGCCGTGCAGCGTGCCCGTGCCCTTGGTAAGGAACTGCCCGTAGAAGTCGAAGTGGAAAACGGTGAAGAACTGCAGCAGGCCCTGCAGGCCGGTGCCAACCGCATCCTGCTCGACAATTTCACCCTTGAAGAAATCCGGGGCGCAGTACGCGTTACAAACGGCGCCGCAGAACTGGAAGCCTCCGGCGGCATCACACTGGACCAGCTGCGCGACTATGCCGAAACCGGTGTAGACTTTATTTCCGTGGGTGCCCTGACCAAGGATGTACAGGCTGTCGATCTTTCGATGCGCTTCGACTGAAACGCAGGTCGGGTCAGGCGCAAAGCGTCCTGACCCGACAACGCACGAATGAACGAGTGGCGCAGGGCCGCTTACACCTCAGGACTTGCGA
>DRQL01000336.1 GCA_011371465.1 Gammaproteobacteria bacterium
GGTTTGTGGATCGCTTTGTCCTTCCCGTATAAAGGCGCATACATGAATAAAGGAAAAAGCGGGTTCATACGCTATATCGTCACCCTCGGCGTGGTCATTGCCGCCGGTTTCGTGCTGGCCAGCCTGTTTCGCGATTACCTGCTCTACCCCTGGACCCGGGACGGTCACGTGCGCGCACAGATCATCAAGATTACGCCGCGGGTCGGCGGTCCGATCGTTGAACTGCCGGTTCACGACAACCAGGCCGTGAAAAAAGGCGACCTGCTGTTCAGGATCGACCCGCGCACCTACGACCTGGCCGTCGAACAGGCGGAAGCCAAACTCAAACAGGCCCAGGCGACCAAACTGGTGAAGGAAGACCGTGCCGCCCGCGCGAGGACGCTGCACAGCCGGGACCGGGGGGCGATTTCCGAACAGGCCCTGGTGCGAAAAGACAACGACCTGCTGGTGGCGCTGGCCAACGTGGACGTCGCCGAGGCCAACCTGCATGCGGCGCAGCTGGACCGGGAGTTCACCGAGGTACGTGCGCCGGTGGACGGCTACATCACCAACCTGTTGCTGCGCTACGGCAGCCAGACCGTCGCCAACCAGCCGGCGCTGGCCCTGGTCGACACCGGCAGCTTCTGGGTGCACGGCTTTTTCAAGGAAACCCAGGTACGCAATATCCGGCCGGGCAACCAGGCCGTCATCAAACTGATGGCCTACCCTGACACCCCGCTGGACGGTGTGGTGGAAAGCATGGGCTGGGCCATTGCCCAGCAGGACGGCGCCCCGGATGCCAACCTGTTGCCCGCCATCAACCCGAGTTTCGACTGGATCCGCCTGGCACAGCGTATCCCGGTACGCATCCGCCTCACCCGCATCCCTGCTGAAGTGGAGCTGCGTGCCGGCACCACGGCGTCTGTATTCGTGATCACTGAGTAAACACGACCATGTCCCGCAAGGTGCAGTCGCAGGAAGCGTTCAAGCTGGCACTCAGCCTGATGCTGTTCTACTGGCTGGCACTCTACATGGACTGGAACCTGCCCAAGTTCGGCGCGCTCGCCATTGTCGTCACCAGCCTGTCCAGCAGCGGTGCCAGTTTCAACAAGGGTGTGATGCGGGTGGTGGGTACCGGCGTCGGTGCACTGGCCGGCTTCGTGCTGCTGTCCTGGTTTGCCCAGTCACCGCTCGGGATGTTGCTGGCGGTCGCGGTGTACCTGGTGTTCATTGGCTATTTCCTGCAGACCAGCCGCCAGGCAGATACCTGGTTCAACGCCGGTTTCCTGGCCGTGGCCGTGTGGTCATCCAGTTACATGAAGGTAGACACGGCGTTTCACTTCGCCACCAACCGCTTCCTGGAAACCGCGGCCGGCGTGCTGCTGTTCACCCTGGTCAGCGCGCTGCTCTGGCCACGCACCTCGCAAAGCGCGCTGCAACAGCAGGGACAGGCACTGTGGGAAGACCTGCAGAAACTGTGCGGACTGTACCGGCGGCAACTGGCGGAAGGCACAGCAGACCCGCAGGCTGCCGGGCTGCGCACCCGGCTGGCCGGGAGCTACCAGCAGTTGCTGGGCACACTGGAAGCGGCCTACTACGATACACCCGGGGTGCGGGCACAGAAACATAACTGGGAACGGCTGCGCGTCGACCTGCGCAGGTTCAGCAATACCTGCGAGCTGTGGCGGGAAAGCATCGGCGACTGCCGCACACTCGACCTGCATGCCCTGCTGCCCGGGCTTGCTGCTGCACTTGACACGCTGCAGCAACGATTGCAGCAGGGCGGCGATCTGTGGCGACTGCCGTCGTCCGCGTCCGGTGAAACAGACACACACGCACCGTCCCTGCAGGCAGACCTGGTACTGGATATCGACACACAGGCCGGCGCGCAACTGACCCACTTCGAACGCGCCGCACTGATGAACTTCATCACCCAGCTGCGCACGCTCGACCACTACAGCCGCGACCTGCTGCTGACCCTGCACAGGCTGGCCCATCCCGAAACGGTGGAACAGCGGGAGGCTTACCGGTCGCAGGAAGATCCTTTCCAGCCATCGGCGTGGAACCCGGAGCGCCTGCTCAAGGCCACCTTCCCGGCGCTGTGCTGGATCAGCGGCTATCTTTTCTGGATCTACGTCGAGCCGCCCGGGGGACCTGGCGTCCCCATGATCGCTACAGCCTTCGGCCTGATGATGTTGATGACACCGGCCAACCTGCCTGCCCTGTTGCTGGTACTGCTGCTCAGCATGTTTGTCGCGGTAGCGCCCATCTATATGTTTGTCATGCCGGCGCTGGATTCCGGCTTCGGGCTGCTGGCACTCGTTTTTATCTATTCCTTTGTGTTCGCCTGGCTGGGCGGCATCTCGCCGGTACTGAAACTGGGACCGCTGACCATGTTCGTGATGATGGTCGACATCAACAACGACCAGGTCTACTCGTTTATCCTGCTGGTCACGGCCGGCCTGGTCATGCTGCTGGGGGTCAGCATCGTGGTGGTGGTGCACCGGCTGTTGAGCCCCATGCACCCGGAAAAGATACTGCTGCGCAACGTACGCCGGTTTTGCAACGGCTGTGCCCGCATCGTCGGCGAATTCCAGCCCGGCTCAGCACGGCGGCGCAGCCGGCAACGCAAATTGAAAAAGCGCGTTTTCGAAAGCACGATCCTGCCGGTCGCTGCGCAACTGCCGGCACTGGAAAAGAACCTGGACTACGCACAGTTTCCCGACAACGATGCGAAGAAGGTGCAGGGACTGGTAGACGGCCTGCAGTCCGTACGCTACCGCCTGCAGAACCTGGAGACCATCCACAACCGGGTAGCCGAAGAATCCCCCGGCCTGCTACAGTCGCTTACGCCGGTAAACGACCAGTGGCGGCAACGCGTACAGCAGGTGTTCCGGAACTGGGCACGCCTGGAAACAGCGGATGCCCTGCCCGGATCCTGGGCCGACGAGACCGTGCTTTCCCGACAGGTGGAACAGCACCTCGCTGCGACGGGTACAGGAGGAAACGCCAACGGCATCGAGGCACGCGACCTGCAGAATCTCTATGCCCTTGCAGGCAGTACCCAGAGCCTGCTGGACGCCATGCAGGAACTCGCTGCCAGCATGAAACAGATCAACTGGGAGCAGTGGGCGGTGGCCCGATTTTGAATTACAGGGAAATTCGATGGGACAGGATATTTACATAAGCGGTGCGGAACGGGGCAGTGGCAAATCCGTCATCGTACTGGCGATGATGGACTACTTTACCGGGCACAACGGCAACGTGGGGTTTTTCAGGCCGGTCACGCGCGTGGACGCCCGGCACGACCCGCTCATTCACCTGGTTATGGAACGGTATTCCATCGACGCCCCCTGTGAAGACCTGTACGGGTGTACCAGTGACACGGCACGCGAACTGATCGCGGCGGACCGCTACGATGAACTGTTGAAGCGGGTACTGGAGAAGTACCGGCGCCTGCAGGCGCGCCATGACCAGGTACTGTGTGCAGGCACGGACTATTCCGGGGGCTACGCCGCCCTGGAATTTGACTTCAACGCGGATGTGGCCAACAACCTGGGCTGTTCCATACTGCCGGTCGTGCGCGGCAGCGGGCGCAGCGTTGGCGAGATACGGGATGCGACCGGCGGTTTCCTGCAGTCCCTGCGCGAGCGGCACTGCGATATCCTGGCGACGGTCGTCAACGGGGTAGCCCGCTCCCAGGTTGAGGAACTGCGGGCCGACTTCGCGCAAGGGGCCACAGACAACCCGGCTGTGTACCTGGTTCCTGAAGAGCCGGCACTGTCCAGGCCCACGGTCGGCGACATTGCACACAGTCTCGACGCGCGCGTACTCCAGGGTGATACAGACACCCTGAACCGGGAAATCACCCACTACACGGTAGCCGCCATGCAGGTACCGGACTTTCTCGACCATCTGGAGGAAGGCGGCCTGGTGATTACTCCCGGAGACCGCGCCGATATCATCCTGGCCTGCCTCATGTCCTACCCTTCCAGCGCCTGCCCGCAAATCGCCGGCCTGCTGCTGAGTGGCGGACTGGACCCGGCACCACAGTTGCAGAAACTGCTCGACGGACTGGGCAAGCCGCCTTTCGCGGTGCTGGAGACGAACGGTGACACCTTCACTACCGCCATGCAGGTAAACCAGGTCAAGGGTGTGCTGACACCGGACAACGAACACAAGCTTGCGGCCGCACTGGGCCTGGTGGAAGCCAGTGTGCCCTTGCCGGAGCTGGCGAAATCACTGGCCGGTGAGCGCGGCAACCGCATGACGCCACTCATGTTCGAGTATGAACTGGTCCAGCGTGCTCGTGCCGACCGGCAACACATCGTACTGCCCGAAGGCAGCGAGGAACGTATCCTGCGCGCCGCCGAACTGCTCACCCTGCGCAACGTGGCTAAACTGACCCTGCTGGGAGACCGCGACGCCATTCAGCAGAAAATCCAGGCGCTGGGCCTGCGCCTGGAAGACGTCGACGTCATCGACCCCCAGCACTCACCCCTGCGCGAACAGTTCGCGGATACCTACTACGAACTGCGCCGCCACAAGGGCATATCCCGCGACATGGCCCATGACAGCATGGCCGACGTCAGTTACTTCGGCACCATGATGGTCCACCACGGACAGGCGGACGGTATGGTGTCGGGGGCGGTGCACACCACGCAGCACACCATACGACCGGCCTTCGAGATCATCAAAACCCGTCCCGGCACCGCCATCGTTTCCAGCGTGTTTTTCATGTGCCTGGAAGACCGCGTGCTGGTCTACGGCGACTGCGCGGTCAACCCGGATCCGGACGCACGGCAACTGGCGGATATCGCGATCAGCTCGGCCGACACGGCCCGCCTGTTCGGTGTCGAGCCGCGCATTGCCATGCTGTCCTACTCCACCGGCGCATCCGGCAAGGGCAGCGCCGTTGACAAGGTACGCGAAGCAACGCAACTCGCCAGGGAACTGCGCCCTGAGCTGATGATCGAAGGACCAATCCAGTATGACGCGGCCATTGATGCCGGTGTCGCCAGGACCAAGCTGCCTGACAGCCAGGTAGCCGGCAGTGCGACGGTGTTTATTTTCCCCGACCTCAACACCGGCAACAATACCTACAAGGCCGTGCAGCGTTCGGCCGGCGCGGTCGCCGTCGGACCGGTTTTGCAGGGCCTGAACCAACCGGTGAATGACCTGAGCCGCGGCTGCACGGTTACCGACATCGTCAACACCGTGGCCATTACCGCCGTGCAGGCGCAGACAGGTGATGCGCCATGACCAGCGTACTGGTGATCAACTCGGGCAGCTCTTCCATCAAGTACCAGCTTTTCGACATGGATGAGGGAACCGTGCTCGCATCCGGTGCCGCCGAGCGTATCGGCGAGGCAGAGAGCCTGCTTCGGCACCGGCTACACCGGGGTACTGAGACCAATGAACACAGACAGCAGTGCTGCATTGCCGACCACCGTGAGGGGCTGGTGCAGATCGGCACCCTGCTGCGCGACTCCGGTGCGCTTACCGATCTGTCGCAACTGGCCGCCATCGGACACCGCGTGGTACACGGTGGCGAGCATTTCCGTGAACCCGTGCTGATCGATGCCGGTGTGGTCGATCGCATCCGCGACATGATCCCGCTGGCGCCGCTGCACAACCCGGCCAACCTGACGGGCATCGAGGTCGCCCTGCAACAGGCACCGGAAACCCCCCAGGTTGCCGTGTTCGACACGGCGTTCCATCAGTCGATCCCGGAACCCGCCTGGCGCTATGCCCTGCCCGACCGCCTGTACCGCGAACAGCGCGTGCGCCGTTACGGTTTCCACGGTACCTCCCATGCCTACGTGGCCAGGCAGGCCGCTGCCATGCTGGGCAAGCCCCTTGAGTCAACACAGCTCATCACCCTGCACCTGGGCAACGGCGCCAGCGCAGCCGCCATCGCCGGTGGGAAGAGCATAGACACTTCCATGGGCATGACACCACTCGAAGGCCTGGTCATGGGCACCCGCTGCGGCGACCTGGACCCGGCCATCCCCTTCTACCTGGCCCGTACCACGGCGATGGAATACGACGAGATCGAATCCCTGCTCAACCGGGACAGCGGGCTGAGGGGCATCTGCGGGGCCAACGACATGCGCGAGGTACACCGCCTGGCCGACGCCGGTGACGAGCAGGCGCGGCTTGCGCTGGAAATGTACAGTTACCGTATCAAAAAGTATATCGGCGCCTACTATGCCGCACTGGGTACAGTGGATGCCGTGGTGTTTACCGGGGGCATCGGCGAAAACGATGCCCGCTTGCGCGCGCAGTGCTGTGGCGGTCTGGAAGCACTGGGCATCGAACTGGATACCGGGAAAAACACCACCGGCAGCGGCGCCTTCGCCATACACAACACCACTTCCCGCGTCCGCCTGCTGGTGATCCCGACCAATGAAGAACTCGAGATCGCCCGTCAGGCCATGTATTGCATCCGGCACAGAGGGTAACTTCATGGGCTGGCAGGCATTACTCTCCGGACTCAGGGAAAGGCGCCGTCGGCGCAGGCTGGACAAGGCGGCCGCTCGGGCCAGAAAGCGTGCGCTCGATGAAGCCATTGAGCACGTGGTCGAGGAAATCAACCCGAAACTTCGTGCACTGGGCGGTTACCGGAAAAAACTGCGGCCGTGCGTGAAGCACACCCTGGACTACTGCAACACCCTGGTAACCGACCTGCCGGCCAGTGTCGAAGTCAGCAGCAGAAGCTGGGGGCAGGAACCCGCCGTCAGGGCGTTCTTTTCCAACGCCGGTGAAGTGCAACAGGTGTTCAGCCAGAGCCAGGAATTACGCGACTTCTTTGACCGGCACCTGCAGGCCGAATACTGTCACGTGCTGTTGAGCATGGAACGCAGGGAACGCAGCGTACTGGGCATGGAAATGCACGGAGATATGATCAAGCGGGACGTACGGCAAACCACGGTGAACTTTACCGATCACCGGGTCGTCACGCCCTCCGTGGACGAGCAGGAGCTGAAAGAGAAACTTCGACAACGCGCCTTTGAAAGCCTGATCGCTTTCACGCTGGAAAGAATCAGTGACCTGGTCGCCGCGCGTCACCTGGCGCAAGAACAGCAGCAGCTGTTGAACATGCGCCGCAAAATCGCACAACTGAAAGGGAACAGCCTCGAACCTCTGCTGCGCGCCCCGGACAGCATGGAAGAACATGCATCCGTGCAGGCCGGGCAGGCAGCGGAAGGAGGCCTGCTCAGCACCCTGGATGACTACATCGACCGCATCGCTGACGTTCTGTGCAAACCGGAAAACTGGCTGCGGGTATACCCTGTTTCCCTGCGCCTGAACGAAATGAACGTTAAAACGGACGCCGCATCCGACACGTCCGGCCACACCCTGCAGCTGACCGAAGCAGCGCTCGGTGAACAACTGAAACGTACCCTGTTTATCGCCAGGTTTCCGCGCGGCGAACTGTTGCCGAAGCAGGACTTCCTGGCATAGCCGGCGCCCGCCCGGATCACACCCGCCAGTGGGCAGCTCACGCAGACCAGGAACTCCCGCCTATCCCGCCATTGCGGTGCAGCCTTCCAGGGTCTCAATACGGCCATCGCCAGTCCCGCGCCTCGGGCTGGTCCACACCGTGCTCGTGCGCGTAGTTGCGACACTCGATCTGCATGTCGCGCAGGCGTTCCTTGATATGGGCGCCGGCCACCTGCAGACGTGGCACGCGGTCGATCACGTCGATGGCCAGGCTGAACCGGTCGATCTGGTTCTCGATGGCCAGTTCCAGCGGTGTATTGATACTGCCCTTTTCCTTGTAACCCCGTACGTGCAGGTGCTTCTGGTTGGTGCGGCGGTAGGCCAGTCGGTGGATCAGCCAGGGATAGCCGTGGAAGTTGAAAATAATCGGCCGGTCGCGGGTAAACAGGCTGTCGAAGTCACGATCCGACAGACCGTGCGGGTGCTCGTCCGCCGATTGCATGCAGAACAGGTCGACCACGTTGATGAAGCGGATCTTCAGGTCATCGAAATGCTCGCGCAGCAGCGCGGTCGCCGCCAGCGCTTCCTGGGTGGGAATGTCACCGCAACCCGCCATCACCACGTCCGGTTCACAGCCCTGGTCGTTGCTGGCCCACTCCCAGATGCCGATGCCCTTGGTGCAGTGCTTGATGGCCGCGTCCATGTCCAGGTACTGCAGGTGCATCTGTTTGTCGGCGACGATGACGTTGATATCGTTGCGACTGCGCAGGCAGTGATCCGCCACCGATAACAGGGTGTTGACATCCGGTGGCAGGTAGATACGCGTTACGTGCGGGTTCTTGTTGACCACCACGTCGAGAAAACCGGGATCCTGGTGGGTAAACCCGTTGTGGTCCTGGCGCCAGACCGTGGAGGTAATCAGCAGGTTGAGAGAGGAAACCGGCGCACGCCAGGGTATCTCCTCGCAGATGGCCAGCCACTTGGCGTGCTGGTTGTACATGGAGTCAATGACGTGCACAAAGGCTTCATAGGTGGCAAAAAAGCCGTGCCGCCCGCTCAGCAGGTAGCCCTCCAGCCAGCCTTCCAGGGTGTGCTCGGACAGCATCTCCAGCACCCGGCCGTCGGGTGACAGCTCACCCCCGTCCTCGTCTTCCGGCAGGTACCCGGACAGCCACAGTTTTTTGCTCACCTCGTAGATGGCCTGCAGCTTGTTGGACGTGTTCTCGTCCGGCCCGAAGACACGGAAGTTGTCCATGTTCCTGCGCATGATGTCGCGCAGGAATTCACCCAGCGGCGGCGTGTTCGCCACTTCCTGGCGCGCCGGTTCCGGCACCTCTACGGCGTAGTCGCGAAAGTCCGGCATACGCAGGGCCTTGCGCAGCAGGCCGCCGTTGGCGTGCGGGTTGGCGCTCATGCGCCGTTCGCCGACCGGCGCCATGGCGCGCAGTTCCGGGCGCAACTTGCCGCTTTCATCGAACAGCTCCTCCGGCCGGTAACTCTTCAGCCAGTCTTCCAGCATCTGCAGGTGCTGCGGGTTGTCCCGGATACCCGACAGGGGTACCTGGTGCGCGCGCCAGAAACCCTCGACGCGTTTGCCATCAACTTCTTTCGGCCCGGTCCAGCCCTTGGGCGTGCGTAACACGATCATCGGCCAGTGCGCACGCGTCGCCTGGCCGCTTTCCCGCGCCTGTCCCTGGATAGCACGAATCTCCGCCAGGCAGCGATCCATGGTAGACGCCATGCGCTGGTGCAGGACCTGGGGATCATCGCCTTCCACGAAGTACGGCTTCCAGCCATAGCCCTGCAACAGGGATTCCAGTTCCTCGTGCGGGATGCGCGACAGGATGGTGGGGTTGTTGATCTTGTAGCCGTTGAGATGCAGGATCGGCAGCACCGCCCCGTCGCGTATCGGGTTCAGAAACTTGCTGGAATGCCAGGACGTCGCCAGCGGGCCGGTTTCCGCTTCACCGTCCCCCACCGCGACGGCCACCAGCAGGTCGGGATTGTCGAACGCGGCGCCGAAAGCGTGCGATATGCTGTAACCGAGTTCCCCGCCCTCGTGGATCGATCCCGGCGTCTCCGGTGTGCAGTGGCTGCCGATACCGCCCGGGAAGGAAAACTGCTTGAAGAAATGGTGCATACCGTCCACGTCTTCACTCTTGTCCGGGTAGATCTCCGAGTAGGTTCCCTCCAGGTAGACCGGCGCCAGTACCCCGGGCGCGCCGTGACCAGGCCCGGCCAGGAAGATGGCGTTCAGGTCCTCCTTGACGATCAGGCGGTTCAGGTGGGTATACATAAAGGCGAGTCCCGGACTCGCACCCCAGTGGCCCAGCAGGCGGCGCTTGATGTGCTCGATCTGCAGCGGCTCCCTGAGCAGCGGGTTTTCCTGCAGGTAGATCATACCCGCCGCCAGGTAATTACAGGCACGCCAGTAGGCATCGATTTTGGCAAGCACTTCAGGCGACAGGGGGTTGTCAACGGTTTCCATTTCGGACGCGGCTACAGACATGGCAGGATGCTCCTTGAATCAAACGCCTTGCGGAACAAGGCAATGTACCAGTACACCCGGCACATTCCGGTCCCGGGGATATTGACAGTTACGAGTATAGTCGCTGAACGCCGGCAGCGTCAGTGGGCAGCCCTGGCGGGCAGGCGCCACGGCCGGGAGCTTCGAGGCCCCGGCGCGGGACTGGTTCCCGCTCAGTAGATCCTTTTTTCCTTCTCGGTCACCAGCGGCTGTCCGCGCAGCAGCCTTCTGCCCCGCTTCAGCAGCTGCTTGCGGGGGTTCACATCCTGGAACACTACCAGGAATGCCTTGCGGAACGCGCCCTCGGCACAGCGGATCTCGCGCACGCCGTGCCAGGAATTGCCCTTGCGACCGAAGATCAGGCTGTGGTTGTCCATGGTCTCCGCACTGATTTCCTCATCGAAATCCTCGAAGGCCGGGCTGGAATCCGTCCTGAAACGGCCGTGGTCGTCCAGGATCAGGGTCTGGCCGCCCCAGGCCGGATCCCAGTCCCGGTCTGAATTCATGTAAAAGATGTGTGAGCCGAGTTTGCCACGGGAATCACAGTGTGGTGACACCGTGCAGCCGTTCGGCGTGTAGTGCCAGTGGAAGCGGAAACGGACGTGCCGGTACCCGAGCAGGTCCTTTATGAAGGTGCGGTACAGGTCGCCGCGGAGTTCATCGACAAAGGCCTGCCAGGGGGCCGGCAGCGCCAGCCCGTCCTCGTATTCCAGCACGTAGCGGTTGTGGCTTTGCTGCCCGTACTTGCGCTGCTTGCCGAAAAAGGTGGTAAACAGGGAGATATCCGGCATGTTCGCCAGCAACTCATCAAACCCGCTTGCCGTCAACATACCCTGGGGATTGATCCAGGGATACGGTTTCCGGTTACGGAAATCCTGCGGGTCAATGGAGCGGATCACATCCTCGTTCAGGTAGTACATACAACAGTGACCCCGGAAAAATCATTTCAAGGTAACGTGAACAGTATAAACCCTGCAGGGTTTGCCGGACTGATAAGCGTAACGCAATTCCCGGCGGGCGGTACTCCGGACAAACGAGCCAGAATAACATTCCGGTCCCTGTCGGTACGTCAGCCCTGCTCACCCTGATGAGTCGTACGCGCAAGCTCGTCGAGTTCTGCAAGCTGTGCTGCCGCAAGTTCTGCGAGCACGGCCTCGCGCGCCTCCGGGGTACGGTCAGGGTCCATGAAGGCGTAGGCAACCACCAGTTCACTGGTGATCCGGTCACTGAGTGCGGCTGTCCCGCCTATGCCGGTCACAACGACCAGCACGGTACGCTTTCCATTTGAAAACACGAACGATTTTTTACCGATGTCCGGTGAAGTGGTTGCGGCATTTTCCCCCTCGTCTTTCCAGTACAGCGCAGCGATTTTCTGTTCCAGTTCGCTGCCCGACATGGAACCTGTATCGAGGATTGCCTGCGCAAGAAAACTCATGTCGACGCCAACGCCTTTTCGGGTTGCCCCGTTTCCAGAGATGTACCGGCATCTTCCGCCGGCTGAGCCAAAACCACCACTGTCGGGTGTCACTGTTGCATCGCCACCCAACAAGCGGGCGGCCGTTACCTGGTCCAGCCGGTCACAGGGATCCGGTACGCTGCGTAAAAAATAGCCTTCTCCTGATTTCTCGCTGTCCGGCACTTTGCTATCAACCCCTGCTTTTACCTGAGCCGTGCTGTTGTCTTCCGGACTCCCGCAAGCGACCAGCATACCGGCAAACAGCAGTACCACCACCCTTGTTGTCAACATTTTGACTCCTCCCGATATGGTGTTATCAGATTCCGTAGCGGGCCGACTTTCATCGGACCCCCAAAGGATTTAATACGATGAATCGGTCCGGCAAGCA
>DRQL01000337.1 GCA_011371465.1 Gammaproteobacteria bacterium
GCTTTTCTCGTTCAGTACCGTCTTGATGCGCGCGATATCGCGGCGCACCTTTTTAACCTGGTCCGGCCGGCTCAGCTGACCGGTGCCCTTCTGCATACGCAGGTTGAACTGCTCGCGCAGCAGGCCATCGAGCTCGAGCTTCAGTTCGTCGCTCGATTTCTGACGAAGATCACTGGCATTCATCACATCACCGTCCGTGTCACAAAGGTGGTGCGTACCGGCAGTTTGGCAGCGGCCAGCTTGAAGGCCTCGCGCGCCAGCTCTTCCGACACACCCTCGATTTCATAGATCACGCGGCCCGGCTGGATTTTCGCCACCCAGTACTCGACGTTACCCTTGCCTTTGCCCTGGCGCACTTCGATCGGCTTCTTGGTAATCGGCACATCAGGAAACACACGAATCCACAGCTTGCCGCCACGCTTGACCTTGCGCGTGATGGTCCGGCGTGCGGCCTCGATCTGGCGTGCGGTAATCTGGCCGCGCGTCGTGGATTTCAGCGCAAACTCGCCGAAACTGACTTTACTGCCGCTCAGCGCCAGACCGCGGTTGCGGCCTTTCTGCTGTTTGCGGAACCTGGTTCTCTTGGGCTGTAACATCTCGCGCTTCCCTTATTTTCCGCCAGCTGCTTTCTTGGCAGCCTCGGGCTCGACTTTCTGTTCGTCGCGGTCCAGGATCTCACCTTTGAACACCCAGACCTTCACACCAATCACGCCGTAGGTCGTGCTGGCTTCGGTAACCCCGTAATCAATATCGGCACGCAGCGTATGCAGCGGCACCCGGCCTTCGCGGTACCATTCAGTACGCGCGATTTCCGCGCCGTTCAGGCGCCCGGCCACCATGATCTTGATACCCAGTGCGCCGAGACGCATGGCATTGCCGACCGCCCGCTTCATGGCGCGACGGAACATGATGCGCCGTTCCAGCTGCTGGGCCACACTTTCCGCCACCAGCTGCGCCTCGATCTCGGGCTTGCGGATCTCTTCGATATTGATGTGCACCGGCATACCCATCTTGCGCGACACTTCTCCGCGCAGGCGTTCGATATCCTCACCCTTCTTGCCAATCACGATACCCGGCCGCGCCGTGTGGATGGTGATCTGTGCATTGTTTGCCGGACGCTCGATGGTAATGCGGCTCACCGAGGCGTGCTTCAGCTTGCGCTTGATAAAGTCACGCACTTCCAGGTCGAGATTCAGGAAATCCGCAAATTTGTCTGAATCCGCATACCAGGTGGAGGTCCAGTCCTTCACGATGCCGAGGCGAATACCGATTGGATGTACTTTTTGGCCCATGCCGTGCTCTCTCTAATCTCTCAAATCAGGGTTACTGTTCAGCAACAGTAACCTGGATGTGACTGGTGCGTTTCAGGATCTGGTTGGCACGGCCTTTGGCCCGGGCTCTCCAGCGCTTGAGGGTCGGCCCCTCGTTGACATATATTTCGGCGATCTTCAGCTCGTCGACGTCCGCACCTTCATTGTGCTCGGCGTTGGCAATGGCCGACTCCAGCACCTTGCGAACCGTGTGTGCCGCCTTTTTCTTGCTGAAGGTCAGAATCTCCAGCGCACGCTCCACCGGCAGACCGCGAACCTGGTCAGCGACCAGGCGGCATTTCTGCGCTGAAATCCGTGCATGACTCAATTTTGCAGACGCTTGCATATCGACAACCCTTTACTTGGATTTCCGGTCCGCGGCGTGCCCCTTGAAGGTACGCGTAACGGCGAACTCACCCAGCTTGTGACCGACCATGTTCTCATTGATCAACACCGGCACATGCTGGCGGCCATTGTGAATAGCGATCGTAAGGCCCACCATGTCCGGCAGCACCATGGAACGGCGCGACCAGGTCTTGATCGGCTTGCGACTGTTACTGCTCACGGCTTCATCGACCTTCTTTGCCAGGTGAAGATCAACAAAAGGTCCTTTTTTAACTGAACGCGGCACTGTTCTAACCTCTATCGTTACTTCTGATTGCGACGACGCACAATCATGTTATCGGTGCGTTTGTTTTTGCGGGTCTTGTACCCCTTGGTCGGCATACCCCAGGGGGATACCGGGTGACGGCCACCTGAAGTACGGCCTTCACCGCCACCGTGCGGGTGATCGACCGGGTTCATGGCGACACCGCGGACCGTTGGCCGTACGCCGCGCCAGCGGGTCGCGCCCGCCTTGCCCAGGGAACGCAGGTTGTGTTCGGAGTTACCCACTTCCCCGATCGTGGCCCGGCAATCGGCCGGCACCTTGCGCATTTCGCCGGAGCGCAGACGCAGGGTAGCGTGTACGCCCTCTCGCGCAACCAGCTGAACGCCACAACCCGCACTGCGAGCAATCTGTCCACCCTTGCCCGGCTTCATCTCCACGTTGTGCACCATGGTGCCCAGCGGGATATTGCGCAGCGGCATGGCATTGCCCGGCTTGATCGGCGCCTCGATACCGCTGTGGATTTCGGCATCGGCATAGATGCCGCGCGGCGCCAGGATGTAACGGCGCTCACCGTCCGCGTACAGCACCAGCGCAATGTGTGCGCTGCGGTTCGGATCGTACTCGATACGTTCCACCTTGCCCGGCACTCCGTCCTTGTCGCGCTTGAAATCAATGACGCGGTAACGCTGGCGATGACCGCCGCCGCGATGACGCGTGGTAATACGACCCTTGTTGTTACGCCCGCCGCTCTTGTTCTTTTTTTCCAGCAACGGCGCGTACGGCGCACCTTTGTGCAGCCGGGCTTCTACGACCTTGATGACAAAACGACGTCCGGGAGAAGTGGGTTTGGACTTGACGATAGCCATTATTCTGCGCCTGCGAAATCGATGTCTGAACCTTCAGCCAGGGTCACGTACGCCTTTTTCCAGTCGGAACGGCGGCCCATGGTCTGACCGAAACGCTTGATCTTGCCCTTGACGTTACTGACCTGCACCTGCGTGACTGTAACGTCAAACATTTTCTCGACGGCCTTGCGTATCTCCGGCTTGCTGGCATCACGCAGCACCTTGAAGACAAACTGCCGGTTTGCGTCGGCAGCACGGGTGCTCTTTTCAGAGACCACCGGGCCGACCAGTATTCTGCTTAACCGCTCATTATTCATGCGAGCTTCTCCTCGAACTTGCGCAAGGCAGCAACCGTAATCACAATCTTGTCGAAGCCAACCAGGCTCACCGGGTCGGCGATATCCGGGTCGACAACATCGATGTGCGGCAGGTTGCGCGCGGCCAGGTACAGGTTCTCGTCCGGCTCATGGTGCACGATCAGCGCGTTGTTCAAACCCAGTTCACCCAGCTTGCCGAGTAACTCTCTGGTTTTCGCCGCCTGGACCGCGAAATCCTCGACCACTACCAGCCGGTCCTGCCGCAGCAGTTCCGAAAAAATGGAGCGGATTGCAGCGCGGTAGGCCTTCTTGTTGACCTTCTGCGAATAATCCCGGGTGGTGGCCGCAAAGGCTTTGCCGCCGCCGCGCCAGATCGGGCTGCGTATTGTACCAGCACGCGCGCGCCCCGTCCCTTTCTGGCGCCAGGGTTTGGCACCGCCGCCACTGACCGCCGAGCGGTTTTTCTGTGCGTGGGTGCCGGCCCGGCCTGCGGCCCGGTAGGCCACCACGACCTGGTGCACCAGCGTCTCGTTGAAATCCTGCCCGAACACGGCATCGGAGACATCCATGCTTGAACCACCATGCATATTAATGTTCATAATCCGCTCCC
>DRQL01000338.1 GCA_011371465.1 Gammaproteobacteria bacterium
GCCCGGGCTGCGGGCGCACAAGCGCGACCGGGTGCAGGCTGCGCGCCACCACCTGACCGTCCTGATCCAGCAGCAACGCCCGGCTGGCGTGCGTGCCCTGGTCGATCGCCAGTACGTAGTCCATCAACGCAGGCAACCATAGCGGTTAGTGCTTGCAGCGGAAAGGCCCCAGGCGTAAAAAGTCATTCCATGACTGCGTCGTTTGAACTGGATGCCCGGCTGGCAGCGGATTGTATCCGTGTGGGGTGCCTGCCGTTGAGTGTGCTGTTGCTGTTGAATGATGCGCGCTATCCCTGGTTTGTGCTGGTGCCGCAGCGTGCCGGTATCCGCGAGATTTTCCAGCTGGCGGAGGCCGATCAGCAACAGTTGTGGCGTGAGTCGGCGCGCCTGGCGGAACATATGATGCAGGCGTTTCATGCCGACAAGATCAATATCGGCGCCCTGGGGAACCTGGTCCCGCAACTGCATGTACACCACATTGCCCGTTTTCGCAGCGACCCGGCCTGGCCGGGTCCCGTGTGGGGGCACAGTGCCGCGGTGCCCTACGAGAAACACAGCATTACCGAGCGGGTAGGGATAGCCTGCGACTGGTTCGGTGACGAGCTGACCGTGTTCTAGGGAATCCCTGATTATGCCAGGATTCACGTCATTGCGAGGAACGGAGTGACGCGGCAATCTCTAACAGTCTGATTCCATCGTAGGAGATTGCCGCGCTTCGCTCGCAATGACGAATTGAACCAGAGGTTCCCTGGATAATCGTCAGGATCTCTTGTGCCGGTACCGGGAGGATGTATGAGCAGGACAGCGTTGATGACCGTGTTGCTGATGGCAAGTATCAGTGCCTGCACCACGCAGGATGATGAGTCGGCCGCGAAAGATACCGCCGACGCGTCTCAAAATCCCCTGCAGGAACAGCAGAAGGCGCTGCAAAAGGCCCGGCAGGTTGAGCAGGATCTCATGGATGCCTTCAAACGCAGGGATGAGGAAATGGAAAAACAGATGCGCTAGGCGGGCCATGCGAAAAAATCCGTCACATCGGTTACAGGTCCCTTGCCCTGTAGGAGCGCCGACCTTCGGCGCGAAGGTCGGGCCGGGTTTTCGCGGTCGGGGGACCGCTACGGGGCGAAGCCGGTAAAGCCGGCATGGACCGCGGGTCCATCAGTCCGGGATCGGTCTGACCTTCAGTTCTTCCGGTGTTGCCTTGATGAAGCCGTGCTTCGCGTAGATACCCTGGGCGTCGTCGGTGGCAAGATATTGCAGGAAACGCCGGGCATGCTTGTCGTTGCGCCCTTTGTTCAGGGGGCCGATGGCATAGGCGACCCGTTCCTGCTGGTTATAGGGTGCCGGGATCGTAACGCCCTCGATCTTGCGGCCGGATTGCTTGCCGTATACCACCTCCGTGGTCCACACAATGCCGACATCGGCTTTACCCTGTTCGATCCGCTGGGGCGTTTCGCGGTGATGCCGGGAAGTAAACCAGGTTCTATCCTTCACGGCCCAGCAACTCTTGCACTTCGCGCCACCGGTCACCTTGTCATACAGGCCCAGGTCTTTCAGCATCTGTGCACCGTAAAACTTGAATATGCCTTCCGTTAAGGGGTTCGGGTGGGATTGCACCAGGTCGTCGCGCGCCAGGTCTTCAGGACCCTTGATGCCTTTCGGGTTCCCCTGCGCCACCATCAGTTCCAGCTTGTTGTGGGTGTAGATCATGTAGTCGGACATCAGCCCCTGTTTGCGCAGTTTTTTCAGGTGCCCCAGGTTTACACTGGCGAACAGGTCCGGGTTCTGTGCGGTATCCTGGCCGTTGATCTGTCCCTGTTTTAGCAACTGCTGCTTCAGGATCTGACCGGGGGGAATGGTTTCCACGTAAATACTCCCGATGTCCGGGTTTTTCCTCTGGAAATCACGGATGAGGTCCTCCATGACCATGAACTGGTTGCCGGCCAGGTACATCACCAGGTCGGCGTGGTAGGAGTCTGCAATGTCTCCGTAGGTGATGTGGCCGTCGGCGTGGAAGGTGCGGTAATCGTGGCCCAGGCCGGCGTCGTCGGCACTGTGCCCCACCGAAGCCGTTGCCAGCAGCACCAGCAGCAGCCAGCCATGGTTCAGGATGTTGGCGTTTGTGATTTTCATGGCGATCCCCTTCGCTATCGACCGGTTGATGGTTGTGTTCTGTTCCCCCGGTGGATGAGTTACAGCGGCAAAATATTCCCGCGGCACCGTTCTTGTGCGCAGCGATTACCATTCCGGGCTAGCACATGCCGGAATAACTGCTATGCTTTTTGACAGGGCCTGTATTTTTCCAGGCCGGTGTTGCATCACGAGGAGGGTAGGGTATGCCAACGTTAGACCGATCCGGCGGATTTCCGTTTGCACCGGAAAACTGGGACCAGGAAGAAGCCCGGAAACTGGCCAGCCGTGAAGGGCTGGAACTGAACGAAGACCACTGGGACGAGTTGCGTGCGCTGCAGGAGTATTGCGCCCGTCATGACTGTAACAAGTACAGCGTGCGCGAACTGCACGATGCACTGGATGAAAAATTCCACGACAGGGGCGGTTACAGATTCCTCTATCGTCTGTTCCCGGGTGGTCCGATTGCACAGGGCTGCAAGCTTGCCGGGCTGGAACCGCCGGCCGGGGCGATCGACAAGGGGTTCGGTAGCGTCGTCTAGTTAGGGCCCATTCGGGAAGTGTTAACAGGCCCTAGTTCGTCCCGTCTGAACGGGACAGCGAGCGCAGGAAAGCCAGGTATTCGGGCTGGTCCCACGGGCGTCCCCCGAGTGCCTGGTAACGGATGTTGCCCTGTGGATCGACCAGGTAGGTAGCCGGCAGCCCACGCGGCTGCCAGGCCTCGGTAACCTGTCCGTCACGGTCCATCAGGCTGTTCATGTCCGGCGCGTAGCTGCCCAGGAAGCTGAATACCGTGTCTTCGTCTTCCGACGTGTTCACCATCACGATCAGCAGCGGCTCGTCTTCCAGCAGCGTGGCCATGCGCTGCACGGCCGGCATTTCCTTGCGGCAGGGGCCGCACCAGCTCGCCCAGAAATGGACGAACACCCAGCGTCCGCGCGCACTGTCGAGCGCAAATGCTTCGTTGTCCATATCGCTCAGCCGGAATACCGGGGCCGGGCCGGGACTGTACACGCGCAGTCCTTTCGGCAGCGCGTTGTCTGCCTGCAGTGGTGCCAGGCCGATGCCCGGAATCAGCAGGATGAGCAGCCACAGCTGCCGGTAAAGGTTCATGGCTTGTCCTCGGCACAATGCAGGTTGTCGTACCGGAGCCGGATCAGGGGGCCGCGTTGATCGGGGCCGGAGGCAAAGCTTGCGCTCAGGCTGATCGGACCTTTGACCCACGGCAGGATGATATTCCCGCCCTCGGCTTCATCGGGCTGGTAATCCAGTGCTTCGGGCAACAGGGTCCAGCGGAAGGTGGACTGTTTGGCGAGCGGGATCCCCATGTCTTTCCACAGCGGCAACCAGTGGTTGCGGTGATAGCGCCGGACTTCTTTCCCCCGGGCGCTGAAGTGCCAGCGGGAAAGATCCAGCCAGATCGTGTCCGTGCCCCGGTTGTGGACCCGCACGGTAATGAAGCACTGTTTCGCCAGCAGCTCGACCATCGGCTGCGGGAAGCCGCGTGCGGCATAGAACGCGCTCATCTGTTCCGGTGTGCGCGGTGTAAAGCGGATGTCCACCGGGGTGTCCGGTGCCGCCATGGCGGCACCGGAAAATGCCAGCAGCAAAAGCCGGTAGCGGTGTGGTTTGCGGGGTGCCTGCATAGTTGCGGATTCGGGTTCGTACCGTCTTTGGACCGGTTAAATCTGGTATGGTTGCAGCCACCATACCAGATGTAAACCGTCAGTTTCCGGAGCAGATTCAGAGCGTGCGACTGTATCGCCCAAAATCCATTAACAGCCTGCTGCTGATCAGCTTCGTCGTCGTAGTGATGCCGCTGATGGCAGCCCTGGTGCACGCCACCTGGTCGGTCGACCGGCTGGTGGCGCAGGGACAGCGCGCGCTGTTTGCCACGGTGCGCGCCACCCAGAATGTCCAGTTGCTGGTGGAGACCATCACCGCCATGGAGCGCAACGCGCGCCAGTACAAGGTGCTGGGCGATATCGCCCTGTTGCAGGTGTACCAGGAAAACCATGAAAAATTTCTGGAAACGGCGGGACGCCTGGCTGCCTTGCAGCTTTCCGATTTGCAGCGCCAGCGCCTGGAGCTGATCGTCAAGGTGGAAGACAATATTGACGACGCGCTGATCAGCTTCCCGCCGGACGCCGAGGAGACGGCCGCGGCCGTGGACGGTTTTGCCGGGCTGGCGCGAGATGCGCGCAAGATGCTGATCGATAACCGAAAGCTGGTGGAAGGCGAGGTGGACCGGCTGGACGAGATCGGCGAGCGCCTGCAGCACCGGCTGGTGTTGCAGGCAATGGCGCTGGTGCCGGCCGCGCTGATCATGGCGGCGGTATTCACCGTTCTGATTACCCGGCCGTTGCGGCAGATGGACCGCGCCATCCGGCGCCTCGGGGACGGCGATTTTTCCAAGCCGGCAAAAATCGAGGGTCCGCGCGACCTGGAGCAGCTGGGTGAACGCCTCAACTGGATGCGCACCCGTCTGCTGGAGGTGGAGCAGGAAAAAAACCGCTTCCTGCACCACATCTCCCATGAGCTCAAGACACCGCTGACGGCGATCCGGGAAGGCGCGGAACTCCTCAATGAGGGGGTTGTCGGTACCCTCAATGCCCAGCAGGGTGAAATCGCCGCGATCCTGCGTGACAATACCCTGCAATTGCAGAAACTCATCGAAAACCTGCTGGATTTCAACATTGCCACTTCGCGCGCTTCGCAGCTGCGGGTGGAATCCGTGGCGCTGGATGCGCTGATCGACACGGTACTGGCGGATCACCGGGTCGCCATGCTGGCGCGCCAGCTGGTGCTGGACAAATCGCTGCAGCCGGTGGAAATGGACGGAGACCGTGCCAAATTGCAGACACTGGTGGATAATCTGGTTTCCAATGCCATCCGCTTTTCACCGGAAGCGGGTGAGTTGCGTGTACGTCTTGAAAAGCAGGACGAGCAGGTGGTCATCGAGGTGGCGGATGCCGGACCCGGCATTCCCGAAGCGGAACGGCGGCGTATTTTTGATGCATTTTACCAGGGGACACCGGCGACCAATGGTCACGTGCGCGGTACGGGGCTGGGTCTGTCCATTGCGCGTGAGTACGCGCAGGCGCATGGTGGGTACATTGAAGTGATTGACAGCGAGGACCAGGGGGCGTGTTTACGAGTGGTATTGCCGATCAGCGCGGCCGGAGGGGCGCGTGAATAAACGACTGATACTGATAACGATGATGGTGCTGTCCGGGTGCCAGCCCATGACGGTGCAGCATAGCAAAGGCCCGGTGCCGGTGACGGTTCGGGTCGATGACGCGACCTACTGGCTGGAAGAATGGCAGCAACTGCGTGAATTATCGGATAAACAACTGAAAGAAGAGCTGGAAATCCGGCGCCAGGCCTTTATCCGTTCCGCGGAACCGCGTACCCGTCTGCGCCTGGCGCTGCTGCTGGCCGCCGGGCCGGGTTCGGTGCGTAACCAGGACAAGGCACTTAAGTTGTTGAAAGGGCTGGATATGGACAGAGCGGACGCCGGTGCGCGGGCACTGGCGGCACTGTTACAGCAGAATATCGAGGAACAGGACTGGTCCGGTGCTAAAATTGACGAACTGCGCGACAAACTGGCGCAGTCGGAAGCGCGTGTTGAAGAGTTGGAACGCCAGTTGCAAGAGCTGACGACTATTGAGCAAAACATTCAGCAACGTGTGACCCCGCAGTAGTCGGAAGGAGTAGGAATGAGTGCCTGTCGTTACAGAGTTCTGGTAGTGGATGATGATCCGGCCTTGTTGCGCCTGTTGTCCATGCGGCTGTCTGCAGCCGGCTACGAAGTGGCCGCTGTCGAAAGTGGTGAAAAAGCGGTCGCGCAGATCCCGACCTTCCAGCCGCACTTGGTAATCACGGACTTACGCATGGATGGCATGGACGGCATGGCGCTGTTCGACATGATCCACCGGCGCAGTCCGGCGTTGCCCGTGATCATTCTGACCGCGCACGGCAGCATCCCGGATGCCGTGGATGCGACCAGCCGGGGAGTGTTCGGCTACCTCACCAAGCCGTTCGACAGCATGGAGCTGCTGGACCAGGTGACACGCGCCCTGCGGGTCACCGGTGAGCAGCATGAGCGTCGCGAGGACGAGGACGTCGCCGAATGGCGTCAGGGCATCATCACCCGCAGTCCGCTGATGGAAGACCTGCTGGGACAGGCGCAGCTGGTGGCCTCCAGCGAGGCCAGCGTATTCATTCACGGGCAGAGCGGCACCGGCAAGGAAGTGCTGGCGCGTGCCATCCACAAGGCCAGTGGCCGGGCGGGCGGCGAATTTGTCGCCGTCAACTGCAGTGCCATCCCCGAAACGCTGTTCGAATCGGAATTCTTCGGCCACGCCAAGGGTTCGTTTACCGGTGCCACCCGCGATCACAAGGGGCTGTTCCAGGCTGCCAGCGGCGGAACGCTGTTCCTGGACGAGATCGGCGATATGCCGATGACCTTCCAGGTGAAGCTGCTGCGCGCTATCCAGGAACGCTGCGTGCGCCCGGTAGGTTCCACCAGTGCGGTGGCGACCAATGTGCGTATCATTTCCGCTACCCACTGTGACCTGGACGAGCTGCGCAAGAAGGGCACGTTCCGGGAAGACCTGTTTTACCGGCTCAACGTGGTGGCCCTGGATATTCCTTCGCTGGTCGAACGCCGCGAGGATATTCCGTTGCTGGCCAATTACTTTCTCGGCACGCTGGAAGATGCAGCCAGGAAATCGGTCAAGGGCTTCGCCCCAGACGCCATGGAAGCCTTGTTGTCAGCCCCCTGGCCGGGCAACGTACGGCAGCTGTTCAACGTCGTGGAGCAGGCGGTGGCTTTTACCACCACGTCGCTGATCCCGGTCAGCCTGGTGCAGCGCGCGCTGCGTGATGAAGCGGAAGGCGAGATGCCGGCCTTCGCCGATGCGCGTTCCCGTTTCGAACGCGAGTACCTGACCCAGCTGCTGCAGATTACTAATGGCAATGTCAGTCAGGCGGCGCGCATCGCCAAGCGCAATCGCACTGAATTTTACAAGTTGCTGCATAAACATCACCTTAACCCTTCGCAATTCAAGGGCGCGGCCGCCGCGCAATCTGTCGCTCATTAGCGACAGTTCTGTCGGCGGGCCAACCTCCTTCGCAAAACCCCGGTTACGCCTCGTCACCAGTGAATGCCGGCACCTATCTGGTTGAAAATAATGGGTTTCAGCTGGTGTCGGAAATGACAGGAACCGAACAGGGCAGCAGGTTGCCGAATGTTTTCCGGTGAAAAACTGTCGCCAGCAGGGGACAGTTTTTCGCTTCAAGCCTGCACGGCGGACCCGGTTGACAGGCCGGAAAACGGATAGGCACGCCGTTTGGGGCGTTACGTCCGACACTGGCACGGCCTTTGCTCCAACCAGGGCAGATGAATTTTTCGGGTGAGACAGGGATGAGGTTACCGGTCTGGTTTCTGGTCTGGGGATTGACGGCTGCGCCGACGCTCGCGGAACAGGGCGTTTCCGTGGATGCGCATGGCCTTGTCGCGTTCAGTCGTATCGACAGCGATCACAACGGTTATGTCAGCCGTGTCGAGGCGCGCTCGGTCGGTGCCGTTGAAGCGGCCTTTGACCAGGCGGACGTCAACCGTGACGGTTTACTGAGCCAGAGTGAGTACGCGCGGCTGCGCCCGTCACAAGCGGCCAATCCCTCGTAGATAGACATTGCAAGGCAATACCGGTTTCCCCGCACGGGGACATACGCGACCGCCCTGGTCGCGTTTTTTTATGAAGTCGTTTGAGGCGGGATGCAAATACGGGCGCTCACCGGTAAGCTTGCGGCGTGGGAATTTTTGGTCTGTCTTGTGGTCACTGCAGGGGGTAGGATTGTCGCAGTTTTTCTGGCCGGTGCGAGTGTACTATGAAGACACGGATAGTGGTGGTGTGGTCTATTACGCCAATTACCTGAAGTTCATGGAACGCGCCCGTACCGAGTACCTGCGGCAGCTGGGTTTTGAACAGGACCGGTTGCGGGCGGAGCAGGGTGTCCTGTTCGCCGTGCACTCGGTCCGGGTCGATTTCAAACGGCCGGCGAGATTCAATGACCGGCTCGAAGTCAGCGCGGAGCTCAGCGACCAGCGCCGCGCCAGCCTGACTTTTTTCCAGCAAGTGCATCGCCACGGCGAGACCGCGCCCCTGTGCGAAGGGCAGGTGCGCATCGCCTGTGTCGACCCGCAATCTTTCAAACCCGTCCCCATCCCTGAATCCATACGTTCGGAGTTACTACGTGTCTGCTGACCTTTCATTTTTTAGCTTGATTACCGGCGCCAGTGTCGTGGTACAACTGGTGATGGCCCTGCTGCTGTCGGTATCGGTCATGTCCTGGACCATGATCTTCCGCAAACGCGGTGCCCTGGCCGAGGCCTACGCCGACGCCGAACAGTTCGAAGACCGTTTCTGGTCCGGCGGTGACCTGGCGACGCTCTACCACGAGGTATCCCCGCGCGGCGACGAACTGCGTGGCCTGGCGAATATCTTCGTGACCGGCTTCAAGGAGTTCACGCGCCTGCACGGCAAGGGCGGCGACCCGATGGCGGTGGTGGAAGGCGCCCAGCGGCGCATGCGCGTCGCCCTGTCCAGGGAGATGGACGACCTGGAGACGCACCTGTCTTTCCTGGCCACGGTGGGTTCGACCAGTCCCTACGTGGGCCTGTTCGGCACCGTGTGGGGCATCATGAACGCGTTCCGCGGCCTGGGTAACGTGCACCAGGCCACCTTGGCCATGGTGGCCCCGGGTATCGCGGAAGCCCTGATTGCCACCGCAATGGGCCTGTTTGCGGCCATCCCGGCGGTGATTGCCTATAACCGCTATTCCAATGACGTGGAGCGCCTGGAGAACCGCTACGATAATTTCCTGGAGGAATTCTCCAGCATTCTGCAGCGCCAGGCGCACGACTGATGGGCAGGCAGTGCGGCCGACAGCGCAAGCGCCCGATGGCGGAGATCAACGTGGTGCCGTACATCGACGTGATGCTGGTGATGCTGGTGATTTTCATGATCACTGCACCGCTGCTGAACCAGGGGGTCGATGTCGATCTGCCGCAGGCGGACGCCGAACCGATGGAAGATGCACAGCAGGACCCGCTGGTGCTGACGGTCGATGCCCAAGGGCGTTACTTCCTCAATGTGGGCGGTGATCCCGAGCAGGAGATCGACGCCGATACCTTGCTGCTGCGGGCGTCCGCCGTGTTGCGTCAACGGCCCAAAGTGGCCGTGCTGGTGCGCGGTGATGCGCAGGTCGACTACGGCCTGGTAGTCGCCGCGATGTCGCTGCTGCAGCAGGCCGGGGCTGCCAAAGTAGGCCTGGTGACCGAAC
>DRQL01000339.1 GCA_011371465.1 Gammaproteobacteria bacterium
CTGGCGGGTATCGACCGGGCGGCATCCAGCCCCCTGTCACCACCCTGGCCGGAGCTGATCCTGACCGCCGGGCGTCGCAATGAACCGGTGGCACGCTGGATTCGCCGGCAGTCCGGGGACAAGACCCGGCTGGTGCATCTGGGCCGGCCCTGGGCGCCACTGGACACGTTCGATCTGATTGTCACCACACCCCAGTACTTTCTCCCCGATCAGCCGAATATTCTGCATAATCACCTGCCACTTCATGGGGTTACACCGGAACGCCTGGCTCGTGCCGCGGCTGACTGGAAGACGCGGCTGGGGCACCTGCCGCGCCCGTACACGGCGGTCCTGGTCGGGGGCGACAGCGGTCCTTTCGTGTACACGGTGGCAAAGGGCGCGCGGCTGGGGCAGCAGGTCAACGCGCTGGCGGAGCAGCTGGGCGGATCGCTGCTGGTAACCGACAGCGCGCGTACCCCGCACAAGGTTTTCGCGGCCTTCGAGCAGGCACTGACGGCGCCGGCCTTTATCCACCGCTGGCGGCGTGACAGCCGCGACAACCCCTACCTGGCCTACCTGGCCATGGCGGACCGCCTGGTGGTGACCGGCGAGAGTATGTCCATGCTCACCGAGGCTGCTTTCACCGGCAAGCCGTTGTACATCTTTGACCCCGCCGACAGCGGGCCCTGGTGGCGCTACGCGCACAGCCTGCGTTTCAAACCGCTGACGCACCGGCTGGCGATGCGTTTCGCCGCGCGACGCATGCACCGCGATATTGGCAATATCCAGCGCGACCTGGTCGAGAGCGGACGCGCGGTGTGGCTGGGACAGGATTTTCCGGAAGGGCGGCAGCTACCGGCGCCGGATGACGTGCAGCGCGCTGCAGCGCGGGTCCGTTTGTTGTTTGGTTTATAAACACGCGTGTGTTTCAGCCTGCAGTGACGTTAGCCAGCCTGGCTGCAAGCCACTGGCGAACCTGGCTGACAATACGCTGGAAGGTTGCTGAAAGACGTTCTTCGTCGGCCAGTCTGCGCCAGTACTCACTCGCCAGTAACCCGGCATCGAGCCAGGCCTGTTCGTTACCATATTCGCGTACCGGCGGAGTCAGTGCCGTATCCCCGGGAAGTTCACCGCGAACAGGCGCCCAGCGCATAGGTGCCATGTCATAGACCGGCAATAAAGAAAAGCCGTTTAGCGTAGGGCGAAAACTGAGGTTGCCGAGGTGCATGTCCGTGTTCCCGGTCCATTGGCCAAACAGCTGGGCACGACTGGCTGTCTGCAGGTCAGTGGCATCCACAAGCTTCATCTGCACCAGTTGCCGGAGCGTGGCTACCCAGTCATGGCCCTCACCGGCGAATTCTGCATCGATGGCGGCGAGGGAGATCATGGGGCGTCTTCCCAGCTCGCCTTCGCGATCAAAGCGCGCAAATTCCAGGAACAGACGGCCATCGAGTTCATGCAGCCGGCTGTCGGCCGCCGCCACACCGGACGTTTGCAGCAGCTGCCCGGCGTGATGCTCTGCGATCAATATATCCCGCCAGCGGGTCGCCTCGGGTCCGTTTCCGCGCGGGGAGAATTTCACCATGACGTGACCGGCAGGGCCGAAGGCGGTAAATTTCGGTTGTTCACCGCCCGCAGATGAACCGGGTACCGAACCGCCAAGCACCTGCTCTGCCAGCCCCGGGTAGTCATCAACTGATGTCTCCCGTGGTGGCCGGGTGGCATTGGCCAGGGCGCGGCCGCCCAGCACCAGGTCACCGGGGAGATCGGCGCCATGGTCTATTAAATAGCTCAGGACCTGTGTTGCGCTCCAGCGCCGTGGATCGGCCGGCCAGGGTGCGCCGACATGCCGGGCAATCTGCCGCCCAAGAAAGCCCTGTGGACGCAGGTCATCGAGGAAATAGGGCAGGTTGTCAAACAGGCCGTTCCCCTCCAGCCCGTTCAGCCAGGCCTCTGGACGACGGGCCTGTAGCGCATACCGGTCGTGGATCAGGGGCGCCACCTCTGCCAGCTGCACCGGCACCCCGGCTGGATCGATACGATAAAGTGGCTGAACCGTGAATAGAGGGTGGAGGAGTGAATAACGGGTGTTCCGGCCTTTGCCAAGTCGGTATATACGCTTTCCAGCAGCCCTCATCAGGCGCGATACCGTTGCCTGGCTTGCCCCTAAATCACTTTGTAAATCATGTGAGTAGGCGATACCCCTGCGCTCGATTGCCTGTATCAACTGTTCGCCTGTAACGGCCATGATCAAGTGTTCCCCGGCTGCTTCAATACCCGTTTAGAATAGTATATGAATAGAATAATGAATAGATTATCAGAATTTCTTCATCTGGCAAGATGATTATGTCGGGCGTTGCAGCCGGTGCCCGGCCAATAACACGGCGCAGCGCAGACACGGTGGTGCGCCTGGATGCAGATCACAGCAGTGGCTTGTTATGGATAGTTGGCGGGAGAGCCTGTCCGCCTGCCTGATTTCAGGCGGCTGACAGTTTCAGTGGCGGGTTGCCCGGCGGCGCCAGGTCAGGCGTGCGCTCCAGGACTTCGAAGGCATCGTGGCGCACGTGGTTCTGCTTCATTTCCTCGCGCAGCATGTCCTCACTGATGATGCCCTGGTCGACACATTCCTTGAGCAAGCCAAAGAACAGGTTGGTCTGGTTGCTGTCCGGGTGTTCCTTGTAGTTGCCCAGCAGGCCGTATTCGCCGAACAGGTGGCGGCGAGCGCGCATCACCCAGGCCACCGGCGGGAACAGCC
>DRQL01000340.1 GCA_011371465.1 Gammaproteobacteria bacterium
GCACGGTATTGTTCCCTGGCATGTAACCGGAGTAATACATGAGGTATTCATTGCCAACCTTGATGACATCAGCGGTTTCCAGTGCTGCATCCCAGCCATTCGGGTCACCGTCCAGGGCAAGGGTCTCCGGGTCGTCCACGGCAACCGGTGTCGATGGAGCAAAATTCCATGTCACACCGTCACCGGAAACCGCCACCGCGATCGATGCCCGCTCCTGGCTGGTCCCGTTAGAAGGAATGAAGGCTGTATAATAAAGGCGGTAGGCGCCGCCATCCTGGACTACAGACGGATCACCGGCAACGAGAAAACCTTCCCAGACCGGTGCAACAAGCTTGCTCCAGTCACCAGAAACCTGAACCGGGGTTACAGTAGTAGATGGTGATGATGAGTTACCGCCGCCGCCACCGCAGGCCGTTAAAACCAAAGCTGCAAACAACGCAGCAAATTGTGCAGGCCTGAATGACTTCATAGTCTGTTCCCGGGTTAGTGCAACGCACTGGAAGAGAAGTATCAGCTGAAAGCCGGGGTCGCACTGTGAATAGGGCCACAAAACAATAACGCCCCTGACCGATACCACGCCGGGCCAGGCCCGGGTATGCGAATCAACCCGCAAATAGTGTTTCCCTGCCGCGCACAATGGCCGGACCGCCGGGCGGCGAAATGGTGCCACATCCGCACAATCCCAGCAAGTGCCGGCCACACTTCTGGCGGCACCCGGGCTGGCCTGCAGCATACCCCGAAGCAATAAAAAAAGGGCTTCCTGTTTCAGGAAAGCCCTTGAAATTCAATGGAGCCGGTGATAGGAGTTGAACCCACGACATCCTCATTACAAGTGAGGCGCTCTACCAACTGAGCTACACCGGCAATTCCGCTCTGAGCGTGGGCCCGTATTGTATGCGAGCCCCGATTTTACCGCAATCTATTCACAGCTCACGCGCTGCACCCGGATATCCGGGTGCTCGGCCTGGATAGTGCTCCACAGATCGGAACCCAGCAGCGGCTGTGCTTTCTCTACAATATCCAGCCAGTATACCGTGCGGGTCCGGTAACGCTGATCGAGTACCGCATCGTAACCCAGCGATTTGATCCGCTCCAGGCGCGCGCGGGCCTTGCGCTTGCTGGTAAAGATACCCAGCGAGATGTGGTTGCGCTTGCCGATGAAGTAGTCTTTCATTCCGTTCCTGTCCAGGTCGCTGACGATGGCCCTCGCCTCGGCGGACGGCATTGCCGGCATGTAGACCCAGTAACCGGCGGGTTCACGCACTTCCCCGCCACGCACAGCTGGCTGGTAACCCTGCTGGTACAACTGCGCGGAAATCGAGGCGGCGTCGTTTCTGTCCAGCAGAGGCCCGATAGTCTGGCACACATGCACCGGTTCGGGTGCAGGTTCAGCTGCTGGTTCCTGCACAACAGTTTCCGCCCGGCTTTCTTCGACAGGCGGTGCGTTGTATTCGATGACAGGCACGACTTCTGTCCCGGCTTCTGTGTCCGTCACTGGAGGCTGTCGTTGTTCTTCGGGGGCCTCAAGCCCGGTCGTGACGGCTGGCTGCGACTGGACATCGCGCCGTTCAGCCAGCAACACCAACGGCTCGATCCCCGGAGCCAGTGGAGTAACAGCGCTTACGCGCGGCCTTTCGGCCGGGGCGTACTGGTGCCATGCAAAGTAGGCCACGTTGGCTAACAGGAGCAGGTATACCAGGTAACGCATCAGCCAGGCTCCTGTGCGTAGACAGCAAGCCCTTTTAAGACCAGGTCCGGAACCGTTTCCGGGCGACTGCCGAGCAATGGCCGTATACGTTCCGCATCTCCACCGGTGAGCAAGCGATGCGTCCTGTCACCCAGCTCGGCCTGCAAGTCCGTGAACACACGCTCTACCAGTGCAACCGCGGTATACAGAATGCCGCCCGATAGCGCAGCTTCCGTGCTGCACCCCAGCAGCGAAACCTCCTCGTGATCGGTTTCTTCTATCTGGACACCGGGCACATGACTGGTCAGGGCACTGCTCATCAACGCCATGCCAGGAACTATGAGACCGCCCAGATGCTTGCCGTCTGCCCCCAGCGCATCGATGGTGATGGCTGTTCCACAGTCAATGATCACGGCACTCCCCCGGTAATGAGCATGTGCAGCCAGCAGACTGGCCCAGCGATCGGCGCCAAGGCGTTGCGGCATGCGGTAGGCATTTTGCACACCGCACTGCTGTTCCGTAACCGGCAGGAACTCGGGGGTCACTTTCCAGCGCCGTTTTACCCAGGTCTGCACGGACTTGCGGTAGTCTTCACCCGCGACATTGGAAACAATCACCCGCTCCGGCGCATCCAGCTCCTTCCAGGCCGGCCGGGCGATGTCCTTGAAAGCGCGGTTGTTACGCGGCAGTGGCTCACCGGTCGTCCAGCTGTCCGCATCCTGCAAGGCCCATTTGATACGGGCGTTGCCGATATCAACGAGTAAATTCATGTAATCAGTACATCCCTGTCATGAAACGGGGGCTTCGACCAGCCTGACACTGACTTCGCCGGCATGATAACGCTGTGTAATGCCGTCAGTCTCAATCAGAAGTGCCCCCTGTCTGTCGACACCGCGCGCGATGCCGGCAGCCATCACCGTATTTTCATTACGCAGCTCGACCATCCGGTCTGCGATCAGGTCAAACCTGCGCCACTGTCGGACAAAATTGTCCAGACCCTGTTCGTTAAACACCGCAATCGCCTTCAGCAACGCATCCAGAACGGCGCCCGCCAGCCGGTTACGCTCAACCGGTGCTCCGCACTGTGACAGGTCCGTCCACGGCTGGTCGATCTCCCTTGCGGCATTGTCCGGCATCCGTATGTTGATACCGATACCCATGATCACCTGGTAACAGCCACCCGCTTCACCGGAAAGGTCCAGAAGGATACCAGCGAGTTTACGCTCGCGGTAGAAAATATCGTTGGGCCACTTCAAACCAAGCTCTTCCACTCCGCACGCCTGCAAGGCGCGCAAGGTGGCGACTGCCGCTACCAGGCTGAGCCCCCCGGAGCGAACACCCGATTCGTCCATGGGTATCGCCAGGGAAAGATACAGGCTGGAACCATAGGGAGAAATCCAGCGCCGCCCGCGTCTGCCACGCCCCGCACTCTGATACTCGGCCAGACAGGCGCGCACCCTGTGCACGTCATGTTGGGTCCGGGTACGTTTCAGGTGATCACTGGTGGAATCGACCGACCGCAGTATCTCGATGTCCTGCAGGCGGGCAGCGCTCCCGGCCGACAGTTCGGCGAGGATGCGTTGCGCCTGCAACGGCTGGTAAGGGCTGGCAAGCCGGTATCCCTGACCACGCACCGCGTGCAACCCGACCCCGGCACCGGATAATGCGCGCACATGTTTCCACACCGCGGCACGGCTGATACCCAGCCGTTTGCCAAGCCACTCACCGGAATGAAAACGTCCATCCGCCAGTAGCTCCATTACCCGGTAACGCATCGACATGAGCATCAGTTTACCACACGGGATATAAGCTATCCGGCTATTTTTTATACATTTTTACACATGCCGCCGGCAGAGCGAGAGACCCTGCACAACACTGTACTTCATCTTTCACATTTAGCGCCGATAGCGCGTTAAACAGCAGGCGCCGGTCACGATCCGGGCGATCTGCACCTATGCCACGATGGATGGAAGAGCACATGTTTCCAGCAGAAAAAGAAAACCGGCACAAACTCCCCTGTACGCTGCACACCGGCCCGGCGGAGCCCCTGTATAAACGACTGCCGCGCGAAGACGAGCACGGCAAACCACTGACCGATTTCATGATGATCATCCCCAAACTGCGCACCCGGCCACAGCACATCGTGCAGCAAACCATTCAGAAAATCGAGCGGGTGCTGGAACGTCATTCGGGCATCGTGGTATTCGCCGACCTGAACCTCAAGTTGAATGTACTCTGGGTGATCGTGCGCCCGGTACCGGGCAGTTGCTGGAACCTGCCGATGGCCATCAATCACGAGGTACCGGAAGCACTGCTGGTCGCCCAGCCGGCATAACGCGAATATTCATTACCCGACAGCTACCCACCGGTTTGCCGTCATCTTCAGGTGCGGCGGGATTAGCGACGAACAAAAAAAGGCCCCTGATCAGGGATCAGGGGCCGGGAATATAAAGCCTGGCGGTGTCCTACTTTCACATGGGAACCCCCACACTATCATCGGCGCAGAGCGGTTTCACTTCCGAGTTCGGGATGGGATCGGGTGGTTCACACTCGCTATGGCCGCCAGGCAAACTGGTTGAAAAAGACTATTTGGGGTCAGAGTAAAAATTCTACCCACCGCCCCGGTTAGCCATTGGGAACTGAGCAGAATTTTTACTCTGACCCCAAATAGCTGGTCTTTTTCGAATAAGGAAAGTTGTTAAGGACTGGTATGTTGCGCTTGAATCAACACCCAGATCGTTTGGGTGTTATATGGTCAAGCCTCACGGGCAATTAGTACTGGTTAGCTTCATGCATTACTGCACTTCCACACCCAGCCTATCAA
>DRQL01000341.1 GCA_011371465.1 Gammaproteobacteria bacterium
CCCCGCGCTGGCCAGGCTGAACCGGCTGCGCGCCCGTGTCTTCGGTGAGTACGGCCTGCTGGGCCGCTATAAACCGCACCCCGACCCGAAACAGGAACAGTTTTTCTTCGGCCTGGTGCGCGAGTGCCTGGACAAGGGCATCATCAGCGAGGAACTGGTTCGCGACGAGATGCGCCAGAACCACGTACGCCACGATGCCCTGCAACTGGTGGAACGTACTCCGCCGCCGGCGGCGGCGTGACGCACGTGCAATACCTGGATTTTGACAAGTTCAAGGCCATCGACCCCGCCGAATTCCGGGCCACCCGGCCCTACCCCTGGATCAACCCGCAGGGTTTGTTGACCGATGCAGGCTACCAGCGCCTGCTGGACAACATGCCGGACGTATCCCTGTTCGAGAAAAAGTTCGGTTATGGACGCATCGCCGGCCAGAAGCCGCATGACCGTTACTCGCTGGAGTACGCTCCCGGCACACCGGTACCGGAGCCCTGGCAGGAGTTCATCACCGAACTCTGCAGCGACGATTACCGGAAAACCCTGGCGAAGCTTTTTGGCGCGCGCAAGATCAACCTGCGCTTCCACTGGCACTACACTCCCAACGGCTGCTCGGTATCACCACACACCGACTCGGTACGCGAACACGGCTCCCAGCTGTTTTATTTCAACCGGGAAGGCGAATGGGACCCGGCCTGGGGCGGGGACACGCTGGTGCTGGATGACGGGGGAAGAATGGAATTCGAATCCGCCCCGTCTCTGGATGATTTCAGCGGCGAGACCGCGGCCAGGTCGATCGGTAACTACAGTCTGATCTTTGAACGCACCCGCCACTCATGGCATGCCGTCCGCGAAATCCGCTGCCCGGAGGACAAAATGCGGCGCGTTTTTATCGTGGTGGCCAACCCGGAAAACATGTACCGGACGGTGCGTGACAAGGTGATGCGCAAGAAAGTCCACCGCTTCTGAAGACGCTCTGCCGCGGGCGGCGAGCCGGGGGGAAACACACGTCCCTGGCTGTTCCTGCTGACCTACTGCCAGGCGCCGGCCATCCTGGGGGTTCTGTCGATCACTTCCAGCGCATCGTGGCGCACGTGGTTCTGGCGCATCTCCTCACGGATCATGTCTTCCGTAACGATACCCTTCTCCAGGCATTCCTTGAGCAGGCCGAAGAAAAACCGTTCCTGTTTCGGGTCGGGGTGCGGCTTATAGCGGCCCAGCAGGGCGTATTCACCGAACAGCTTGCGCCGCGCCCGCATCAGCCAGCCAAACGGCGGGAACAGGCGGAAATTCTCCGCCGGCCGCCAGTCGATCGGCAGTCCCGCTTTCCAGGGCTGGGTGCGACGGCGCGTGTTGTGGATCATCTTGGTATTGTCGTCCAGGTGATCAAAGTCATTCCATTCGTTCTCGAGTATGCCGATGGATTCGCGTGGTTCGTCTTTCAGGCAGATCCAGGGCTGGTAATCCTGCTCGAAACTGAACATGCGACGAAATTTTTCCTCGACCTTCCAGTGCTTCAACTGCGCATTGTCCAGCAGCATGACGCTGCTGGCGAGACAACGGTCCACCACGCCCTTGGGGCCGGCACGGCGCCGGCACATGATCGCCTTGCCCTGCATATCGCGTGACAGCAACTCCCAGACGTCACCAACGGCAAAGATGTCCGGGTCGATGACCACGGCACGCCCCTGGTATCCCATCAGTTCAGGCGGCATAAAACGCGTAGGCGTAAACGACTGCAGATCGTCGTTGTACCAGGGTCGTTTCACGCCATCCCGCAGGTAGAGCCGGCCCTCGTACTCCTGGAAGAAAGGATAATCCTTGTGATGGATGATCCTTACATCAAACTTTTCATTGTTTTCTGAATTGCGCCTCAGCGCATACTCGGCAACCAGTGCCCCGACAATCTGCTTGTGGTTGGTGTGGATAAAAACGCAATAGTCCATAGCCGCTCGCCCTCTCCGGAAGTTACCCGCCCCTAGACCGGTGCAAGCGGTGGTGTCCTGTCCAGCACCTCGAAGGCATCGTGCCGCACGTGGTTCTGGTTCATCTGTTCGCGGATCATGGATTCGCTCACCTTGCCCTGTTCCAGGCATTCCTTGAGCAGACCGAAAAACAGCTTTTCCTGGTTCGGATCAGGATGCGGCTTGTAGTGGCCGAGAAAGGCGTATTCGCCAAACAGCTTGCGGCGAGCCTTCATCACCCATGCCAGCGGCGGGAAATACGGGAATTTCTCGCGCGGCCGGTGATCGATGGGCAGGCCGGTCTTCCACGGCTGGGTCTTGCGTTTGGTCGTGTGCAGCATGCGGGTCCGGGAACTGAGCCTGTCAAAGTCGTTCCACTCGTTCTCGAACAGCCCGATACTCTCTGCCGGTTCGGTCTTCAGGCAGATCCAGTTCATGTAGTCGCGCCTGCCTTCAAACATCTCGTTGAAGTTGTCTTCGACCTTCCAGTGTGTCAGCTTGCTGTTGTCCAGCAGCATAACGCTACTGGCCAGGCAGCGATCGAAGCGCCCCTTGGTACCGGTGCGTGGTCTGCACATGATGGCCTTGCCGCCCATGTCGCGCGACAGCAGGTCCCAGACATCCGATACCGCGAAGATGTCCGGGTCGATCACCACCGAACGGCCTTCGTAGTTCATCAGCTCGGGCGGCATGAAGCGTAACGGGGTAAAGGACTGCAGGTCATTGTTCAGCCACGGCCGGCGCATACCGTCGCGCAGGTATAACTGCCCCTCCCTCGCACTGAAGAAGGGGTAGTCTTTCAGCTCGATAAACCTGACGTCGAACTTGTCGTTGTTCCTGGAATAACGGCGCAGGGCGTGTTCGGCGACATAGGCGCCGGTGATCTGCTTGTGGTTGGTGTGAATAAAGACACAGGGCTTCATGGATGGTCCCTCATATTTTCGGCAACGCTACCGCATCATCACTCACGCAGTCCTGCAGGCTGCTGCGATGCGCTGCGCATTCAAACACAGGCATCAATCCTTTCACTTGATTCGGATCAAATGGAAACCGAATAGCGCCTGCCTGCCGGGGAAACCGCTCCAGTCACCACTGCAGGCGATTCGCCGGTATGAAATCCGGTGTCTCGCCCATTTCCCGGAACTTGCGGTAGACGTTATTCAGGTGCGTTCTCAGGGTCGCCCTGGAAATCGACAGGCGCCTGCAGATTTCGGTGTTGGAAACACCCCGGATCGTGAAGGACACGACTTCTGTTTCACGCCGCGTCAGGCCTTTCGATTTGTAGTACGCCAGCGCCATCTCGTATTTTTCCTTGAGCGGCTGGAGAAAGGTGATGAGGTGTTTTTCCGTGCACAGCAGCGTGACGTCAAAAAATGCACCGTGCATCCACTTGTTTTTGTAGACCCGGCTGCCCCAGCCTTTCCACTGACTGGTATCGTCCTGTGCGTACAGCTCCATACAGCCCCTTTCGCAAGACTGGCCCACGCAGTCACCGCAAATCTTCCGGCACAGTTCGTTCTGCTCAAGGACCCGTTTGTTTTCGTCCTTGACGCACATGGCGATATCGTCTTCGTTGAGTGATTCGGTCAACACCCTGATTACACCTTTGTTCGTTACCAAAAACAGTGAATAGGATCTACTAGTACCGGGGAGTTTAGCAAGGTGCAGATGCGATAAAAATCAGCACCGGGGGTTGATATGGATCAATGAAAGCGGGAATTTTGCAGGCGGGGCCACCGGCAAGCCGGTGCAACGGGGGATCAGAAGTAGGGCAGCCTGAGCGGCAGGTAGTGATCCACCAGCAGAAACGCAAACAGCGCCATCAGGTAAACGATCGAATAACCGAAGGTTTTCATTGCCTGCCGATCGCTGTCGTCACGCATCAGGGCAACGGCGTGGTACAGGAATCCGGCGCCCAGCGCCAGCGCACCGACCAGGTACAACAGGCCGCTCATGTGCGTGATAAACGGCAACACTGTAACCACCACCAGCAGGATGGTGTACAACAGCACCTGCAGGCGGGTAAAACTCACACCATGCGTCACCGGCAGCATGGGAATATCCGCCCTGGCATATTCGTTACGGCGGTGGATGGCCAGCGCCCAGAAGTGCGGCGGCGTCCAGACAAAGATGATCAGGAACAGCAGCAGGGCATGGGGATCAACCGTGCCGGTCACCGCCGTCCAGCCCAGCACCGGCGGCGCAGCACCGGCCGCCCCGCCGATGACAATGTTCTGCGGCGTGGCACGTTTCAGGTACAGCGTGTAGACCACCGCGTAACCGATCAGGGATGCAAAGGTCAGGACCGCAGTCAGGGTATTGACGAACTGGACCAGGATCCACATGGCCAGCGCACCGATCACCAGGGCGAATACCAGGCAATTCCGGCCCGTGAGACTGCCACTGGCAACCGGGCGGGCCGCCGTGCGTTTCATGAGCGCATCCGCGTGCTGGTCCACCACGTGATTGATGGCCGCAGCGGATGCCGCCGCCAGCCCGATGCCCAGCGTGCCGAAAACCAGGGACTGCCAGGGCACCATACCCGGCACCGCGAGGAACATGCCCACCAGGGCGGTAAAGACAATCAGCGCCACCACCTTGAGCTTGCAGACCCCGAGGTAATCGCGCCATTGCAGCGCCGGGTTGGCTGTGATCGAATAATTCATGGCGCGCTATTTTACCCCAAACCGGAATACTTTAAGAGTCTTTGCAGGTCTTTGACGATACCGCGCGGTTCATCGGTCGATTCGTAGTACATCATGAGATTTCCCAGCGGATCAATCAGATAGATACGCTTCGCGGTAAACGGCTGGTTACCATCCAGGGAGAAAACCGCCGCCATGCGTTCAGCCTGTTGCTCGTCCAGGGATACCATCGTCTGCCCCGGAAAATGGGCCTGTAATTCCTCTCGCTTCCCTGCGTCGAGGTCTTTGGCCTTCCAGAACATCAGTCGTTGCAGGCGGTCGATGTTCTTGCCCTGCGTGAGCCGTGTCTGGCGAATGTTGTAGAGCTGCTGGACACAGGTTTCGTCGCAGCTGCCCTGCGCCAGGTATACCAGGGTCCATTTCCCGCGCAGGAAGGTCCGGTCGATCGATTCCCCTTTACCGGTAACGGCGCTGAACGCCGGCAATGCACGGACCGGCGCCACCAGGGTTCCCTGGTTGACGGTTTCGCCTTCCATGAGGTCGGGGAACAGGTAGAAGATCGCCCAGGCCAGCACCACCGGTGCCGCGAACAGGGAAATCACCAGCAGCATGGATGCCCGCGAGCGCGCCAGCGACGCCGGTTCAGTGTTTCTTGTCGTCATATCCATCCGTTTTTTTCGTATTCACTACGATATAGATCACCAGCAGGGCCAGCGCCAGGCCAAACCACTGCACGGCATACCCCACGTTACGCTCCGGCCCGAAAACCAGCGGGTGCCAGTCGCGCACAAACCCGTCCTCTTCATCCGGGTCCAGCAACAGCACGATCGGCAACAGCGGGTAACCCAGCTCCCGCGCAAGTCGCTCCGTCTCGATGCGCTGGATCCGGTACGGCCAGCCCTTGCGAGCCTCTTCCTCACCCAGCATGAACGTTTTACCGGATGGCTGCTTGATCAGGCCGGTAAGGCGGCGATGTTCGCTGCCTACCGCCAGTTCCGGCAGGCGATCCCGTCCGCCGCGTATGGGCACCCAGCCGCGGTTGACCAGCACCCCTGCACCGGAGTCCCTCAGCATAAAGGGGGTAAGCACATGGTATCCGGCCTTGCCATTATAGGTACGGTTGTCCAGCAGGAACTGGTGCGCGGTATCGTAGTGCCCGATCGCGCCGGCGCGCTCGTACTGAAGGCCGTCGAACGAACGCAGGTCCGCCTCGATCTGGATGATGGCGCCATCCCGCCCCTGCGCAAATTCGGCCAGCAGGGCACGCTTTTCCCTGGCGCGGTCCAGCTGCCAGAACCCCAGTGACAGTAACAGCCCGAGCAGCAGCAGGGTGACCAGGCTGGGCCATCGACCGGGCCTGAATTCAAGGCCGCCAATACGCATGGCCGGAGGGTACGCAGCACCTGCCTGCCAGGCAAGCTAAAAATGCTATACTGGTATAAACCCTGGAATTGCCCGGCGGTTTGGTGAATCCGGCAGCGTCACCTATACTTGCAGACCCCTGTTGAGTTCCGGAACACCCTTATGCTGATCAAGGTTTTAATCGTCATCACCCTGCTCGCCATCGTCGTCAGCCTTGGCAGCGGCATGTTGTTCCTGGTGAAAGACAAGGGGCAGGGCAATCGCACCGTGCGCGCCCTGACCGTACGTATTGCGCTTTCGGTTTCACTGTTTGCCCTGCTGATGCTGGGCATCTTTACCGGGCACATCAAGCCACACGGCATCTATCCCTCCGCCCCGGCACAACCGTCTACCGGTCACTGAAACCACCCGACGGCTCGTTCCCGAAGAAAAAAAACGCCGCATTTGCGGCGTTTTTTTATGCTGCCGGTCGTTGCCTACAGGATATAGACAAAAATAAACAATCCCAGCCAGACCACATCGACAAAATGCCAGTACCAGGCTACCCCCTCAAAACCGAAATGGTGTTCCGGCGTGAAGTGCCCTTTCATGCAACGGAACATGATGACCGTCAGCATGATGGCACCCAGCGTTACATGGAAGCCGTGAAACCCGGTCAGCATAAAGAAAGTCGAACCATAGACGCCCGAACCCAGTGTCAGGTTCATCTCGTGGTAGGCGTGATAGTACTCGTACATCTGGAAACCGAGGAAGGTAAAACCGAGGGCAACGGTCGCCAGCAGCCAGAGTACCAGTGGACCACGGTTGTTCTTCTTCAGCGCCCAGTGCGCAAAGGTAACGGTTACACCGGAACTCAGCAGCAACAGGGTGTTGATGGCGGGAATACCCCAGGCGCCCATGGACTCGAATTCCCCGCCGACTTCGCCCGGTCCGTTGGTCGGCCAGGTCGCCTCCCATCCGTTCCACAGCATGTCGGTGGTAATCGCATCCCCGCCACCCAGCCAGGGCACGGAGAAAATACGCGCGTAAAAAAGCGCGCCGAAGAAAGCCGCGAAGAACATGACTTCCGAAAAAATGAACCAGCTCATTCCCTGGCGGAATGACTTGTCGACCTGGTCGTTGTACATGCCCGCTTCACTTTCGCCGATCACGGTACCGAACCAGCCGAACATCATGAACAGTGTAATGCCCAGCCCGACCAGCATCATGGTGAACCCGACACTCGACCCGTTCAGGTAGTTGGCGAGTCCCACCAGCATGACTGTCAGCCCGATAGAACCGACGATCGGCCAGTTGGCGCCGTGTGGTACATAATAACCACCGTGTGCTTCGCTCATTCCTGCATCCTCATCATTTGTTTTAATTCAACGATTTTTGCTTGTCAAAGAACGTATAGGCCAGGGTTACCTCGTGGATATCCTCGGGCAAGTCCTTGTCGATCATAAAAATCAGTGGCATCTCCCGTGATTCGCCGGCCTCGAAGCGCTGTTCGGTAAAGCAGAAGCACTCCGTCTTCTTGAAATGGACTGCCGCCAGCCCCGGTGTAACGCTGGGCACGGCCTGCCCGACCATGGAACGCCCGGTTTCGTTGCGGGCGTAAAAGGCGGTACGGTAGCTCTTGCCGGGATGTACCTGCATACGCACCACGTCCGGCCGGAATTCCCAGGGCATGGACTCGTTGACACTGGCCACGAATTCAACGGTCACGGTTCTCGACAGGTCGGGCTCGATATCGACGATCACCGCTCGTTCGCCACTGGTCTTGCCATTCAGACCGGTAATATCGCAAAACACGTCGTACAACGGCACCAGTGCAAACACAAAACCGAACATACCGACCACGATGAACAGCGAGTTCCGTATCGTGCGTCGTTTCCCCGCGCTTGTATCGTCCCCTGTCACACTCAGAACCCGTTAGCCGTTGCCCACATGAAACCCAGGTAGACAGCGACCGCCACCAGGCCCAGCAGCACTGCCATCCAGCGGGCGCGTTTCCTCTGCGCTGTTTCGTTCACGTCAGCGGCCGGCGTCACTTGATTTCCGGAGCCGTGCTGAAGCTGTGGTAAGGCGGCGGCGAAGGCAGGGTCCATTCCAGACCGTCCGCACCTTCCCAGACCTGCTCACTGGCTTTTTCACCGCCCTTGATCGTCTTGAGCACGATGTAGACGAACAGCAGCTGGGTCAGGCCGAAGGCAAAGCCACCGATGCTGGAGAGCTGGTTGAACTCGGTAAACTGCGTCGAGTAGTCCGGGATACGGCGCGGCATGCCGGCCAGCCCGAGGAAGTGCTGCGGGAAGAACAGCACGTTGAC